>CAYTAO010000117.1:0-2358 GCA_964435915.1 uncultured Dehalococcoidales bacterium | reverse complement strand
GATTCACAGGGCTCTATCTACGTTGCTGAGGTGGCGTGGACGAACTACTTTTCGAGTCCTGAGAACTCTGGATCAGATGTTCTCCCGCTCGGTGAAGTAGTAAGCCTTCGCAAGTGGAGGCGTGTGTAAAGAGGCACCAACACACCTCGCCTGCCGCTACTTTCAGCCACCACTGATCTCCGAAATCGAAACTAACAGGAATTAAATTATATATGGCCACCACAGCAACTACAGCAACCGTTTACGAACCGGTTCCATTCTGGGCAAAACTCCCCCACCCGATGTTTTTCAAAGAAGCGACATCGGTGGCGGTCGACTCAAACGACAACGTTTACGTATTCAACCGCGGTAACCATCCGGTCATCATCTTTGACAAGGATGGAAATTTCCTTGAAACGTGGGGTGCTGGTGTATTCACTCGTCCACACGGAATCACGATTGATGCCGAGGACAATCTGTATCTCGCCGATGACGATGCCCATGTCGTTGAGAAGAGAACCAAAGAGGGCGCGTTAATCTTCCGGTTGGGAGAGCAAGGTAAGCCGGCGGCGTGGCAGCAGGGTGATCCGTTCAACAGGCCTACCAACACTGCTGTTAACCCTGAAACTGGTGACCTGTTTATCTCAGATGGCTATGGAAACTCACGTGTGCATAAGTACGACACAAACGGCAAATACATTAAGTCCTGGGGTCAGTCCGGCTCGTTGGAAGGACAATTCTCACTCCCGCACAACATCGCAATGAACGGCACGGATAAAGTAACAGTTGCTGATCGTGAGAATTTTCGGCTCCAGACTTTCACGACTGACGGTGAATTCGTAAAGCAGATTCACTTGCATCGCCCTATGGCCCTGACCGACGGTAAGGGTGATGACAAAAACCTTTACGTTGCCGAAGCCGGTCCGCCTCCTGTGCAAGAGGGTGTACGCAGGCTGGGAAGGCGAGTAGTGGTCATAGATCGAGAAGGCAGTGAGGTTACCCGCTTCGGAAACGAACTTTCTGGTGAGGATCACGATCAGTTCATTGCACCGCATGGGATTGCTGTCGATTCAGAGGGTTCGGTGTACGTTGCAGAGGTCTCGTACACGGCATTTGGCTCGCTGCAAGACCCACCACGAGAGGTTACGAGCCTCCGCAAGTGGCGACGAGTTTAGCCGTTTAGGTAAGGTCAGAAGCTTTACCGATGAGTGCAGCGGAGGGGAAACTATCCCCTCAAGAGATCGACGAGTTTCTCGCTCTCCCGATCATCGCTCGGATTGGCACTGTAAAACCGGATGGTGCCCCTCACGTCGCTACGATGTGGCAGCAGTGGGATGCGGAGGTCATGTGGGTAATCCCTCGTAGTTGATCCAGCTGGTTCGTGAAACGGAGCCTAGGAACCCCGAGTGTACATTCTGTGCGCAGACGATATCGACCCCTCCCACCACACCCGAGTTACTCTCGAATGTGTGGCAAAGTGGTCGAGGAGCCAATTGCGCTGGCCGATCGCGCGAAAGAATTCGCTGATGAAATAGCAATCCGGTACATGCGGCCAGATAGATCGGAATACTCAGCGAAAGCGACTAGGTAACCAACTAGCTAAGCGTTAGGTGGTGCCATTGAGTGTTTCGATGCCCAGATCCTGATATGGCTTCCATGTTCTTGATAATGGAGCACGGTGCACGAGTCGATCATCTCCCGAAACGGGTCGAACGGTTCAAAGTACGCACTCGGCGCCTTCGCAAGCAGGTCGCGCAGAGAACGGTGAATCTGTTCCATCTCTTCGACTGACTGCCGCGAGTTGTTGCTGGCCTTTCGTTTTGCAGCCAGTTCGTTGAAATGGTTAACATCACTTAGGAGCTCTATCCGACCGCGATCAAGGGCCATTACAAGCTCCCACTCCCATGTCGTGATGTGTCCGATGATGTCGGTAACTGACTGCTGTTCGAGCACGCCGGGTTTCGACATATCTTCACTGACGAGTTGATCCAGCGACCTTCTGAAGTGCCGCCAGTTGTGGTCGATAGCAGCTAGAACTGCGCTTTTGCGGTCTTTCATTCGTTTAGCTCTGGCGTCGTAGGGCGACTTATTGCGCGTCGCATTTCACCTTCCTTCGATCCCTTCCATTAAGGAATGTAGGATCGTTTGGTTCTCGGCGTCTCAATCAAATCAGGATCTGGTCGCCCCGTGTCGTTCTGCTCTGTGAGTCATTGCGCACTTTGTCACGCCTGACACACTCCGAAATACCACTCCTGTTGACAGCTTACGTTAGGCGAGCTAGCGTGACGACCCTGTACCGATTGACACGTGCAGGTCTTAGAAAATCTCGAAATCCTATGGTGACGAACAGATGACAACAGTTGGTGAAGGCAAATTCCA
>CAYTAO010000116.1:0-2894 GCA_964435915.1 uncultured Dehalococcoidales bacterium | reverse complement strand
GTTATTGAGAAATACAGGACCCACGAGGGCGACAGTGGTTCGTCAGAGGTTCAGATCGCGCTACTGACAGTTCGAATTACCGAACTCACGGAACACCTACGCGAGCACAAGCAAGACCACAGCAGCCGCCGCGGCTTGCTGAAAATGGTCGGTCAGCGCCGCCGTCTTCTCAATTACCTCAACGGCGAAGACGTTAATCGATACCGTGAGATCATCAGCAAGCTCGGCCTCCGTAAATAAGCAACCGCCCTTAATAACGGGAGCGGTTTGATTGGTTGGCCATCAACGGAGCAACAACTGCCTCGGGTTAACGATGAAAATCGGATAGTTTAATATCTGATGCCGCCCAAGTGCACAGGTGCCACATTCAACTCACAACCGTTGGCACCGGGCATCCGCCCCTGTGAAAAACGTACGTGGAAAAACAGAAACAGAATAGAAAATGATTAATAAATTCCAGATGGAAATCGGCGGCCGAGTCCTTGAGTTTGAACACGGCAAGGTTGCCGCTCAGGCTGGTGGTGCCATAACGGTTCAATACGGCGACACCATGTTGCTGGCAACCGCAACAGCCTCTAAGAAGGCTCGCCCGGGCGCGGACTTCCTTCCAATGACAGTTGATGTAGCTGAAAAGGCGTATGCCGCAGGGAAACTCCCTGGCGGATTCTTCAAACGTGAAGGCCGGCCTGCAACGGAGGCAATTCTCGCTTCACGAATGATCGACCGGCCAATTCGCCCTTTGTTCTCGAAGACTATTCATAACGAGATTCAGATCATCGTTACGATTCTTTCCAGTGACGGTGTAAACCCCTACCCGGCAATTGGCATCGTCGGTGCATCAACCGCACTGGCTATCTCAGACATCGCATTCAACGATCCCATAGGCGCGTGTGTTATTGGACTTGTCGAAGGTGAACTCGTTGTGAATCCCACATACGAAGAACTCCTCACAAGTGACCTCGAACTGCTAGTTGCAGGCACCGGCGACGCCACCATGATGGTCGAGTCCGGTGGTAACTTCGTTTCCGAGGCTGTTCTGCTCGATGCTCTGGAGCTTGCCCAAGAGGTAAACGGAGCAATCGTCGAGCAAATCGTTGAGATCCAGGCGACAGTCGGCAAAGAAAAGTGGGAAGCGCCTGAGGTTTCCGATGAAGAGAAAGCCGCCGAAAAAGCAACCCGAGACCTCGTTGGTGAAGAGTTCATCAGGGCTCTCAAGGCTCCTGGCGACAAGGCAACGCGTCAGGGTCGTATGGACGATGTTATGGACGAGACTGTCGAGAAACTCTCGGTTGAGCATGATCCCGGCCATGTGAAATCAGCTCTGTACGCCCTCGAGACCGAGGCTGTACGAAGCACAATTCTCGAAGATGGCTCACGACCCGATGGTCGTAAGCTGGACGAACTCCGTCCATTAGACTCCGAGGTCGGATACCTTCCCCGTGTTCACGGTTCAGGAATTTTTACTCGCGGCGAAACCCAGATCATGGGCGTACTGACGCTTGCATCCGCCGGCGAGCGCCAGCGATTGGACACTTACGGCCCCGAAACTGAAAAACACTTTATCCACCACTACAACTTCCCTCCTTATTCGGTAGGAGAAGCTGGTCGATTCGGGTTCACCGGTCGGCGTGAGGTGGGTCACGGCGCTCTGGCAGAACGAGCACTCGAGCCCGTTGTTCCCAGCCAGACAGATTTCCCCTACACCATTCGACTCGTTTCGGAGGCACTCGCATCGAATGGTTCGACGTCGATGGCCTCCGTCTGTGCCGGATCGCTGGCGATGATGGACGGTGGCGTACCGATCTCAGCTCCAGTGGCCGGTATCGCCATGGGACTGATCACTGACGAAAAGGACATCAACAACTACGCAATCCTCACCGACATTCAGGGCGCAGAAGACCACTCTGGAGATATGGACTTCAAAGTTGCGGGCACACGCGAGGGCGTTACCGCACTCCAGATGGATATTAAGGTAAAGGGGATCACGTTCGAGATCATGGAGAAGGCTCTTGAGCAGGCTCGAATCGCTCGACTGCAGATTCTCGACAACATGGAAGCAACAATCTCGTCGACACGAGACGATCTCAGCGAGTATGCACCGAGAATGCTTTCACTCAAGATCCCGACCGACAAGATCGGTGCAATCATCGGTCCTGGTGGATCGGTAATCCGTGGAATGATCGACGAGTTCGGTGTAACGATCGATGTTCAGGATGACGGTACGGTTGTCATCGGATCACCGGATCGTGAGAACGCCGACAAGGCCGAGGCAGCGATCAACGCCCTTACCAAAGATGTTGAGGTTGGTGATAAGTACACTGGCCGAGTTGTTCGAATCATGCCTTTTGGAGCATTCGTGCAGATCCTGCCCGGAAAAGACGGAATGGTTCACATCAGTGAGCTAGCCCAGCATCGGGTTCCCGACGTCGAATCAGTGGTCAGCATTGGCGACCAGCTTGAAGTAATGGTTATCAACGTCGATGGAATGGGTCGAATCGACCTGTCGCACCGTGCGCTGCTCGAAGAGAGCAACGAAGGTGGTGGTGGCGATTCACCACGACGTGAGTCCCAGAACCGTGGCGACCGAGGTGGTAGAGGCGAAGACCGCGGAGGTCGCGGCGGCAGAGGTGGCGGTCGAGGCCGTGGCGATCGCGGCGGTGAGCGAGGTCCGAGGCGCGAACGAAGTGACTTCGATGATGGCCGTCGACCACGGGCGGATCGTTCAGGCGGAGATGGCGAAGGCAGTCTAGATCGTGGCGCAAGGCGCCCGGCCGGTGGTTATGATGGAAGCAGTCGACGATCTGGTCCGCCGCGTCGACGCTAGCAGTTCCAGAAAACGATCAATAAGAAAACTCAGACACGATGTCACTGGAAACTACAGAAATAACACTGGC
>CAYTAO010000115.1:0-3255 GCA_964435915.1 uncultured Dehalococcoidales bacterium | reverse complement strand
AGGGGAGCGCGGCTAATAGTGCGGAAGACGAACCTGACAGACGACATTATTGCGAAGATTTCCGACTACGCAGTCAACTACGGTCCCACCTCTGAACTTGCACTCGATACGGCTCGTCTGTGCCTGATGGATTCCATCGGATGCGCACTGTTGGCGATGGACTACCCGGCATGCACCAAGCTGCTTGGACCTGATGTTGAAGGCACCATTGTGCCGAACGGTTCTCGAGTACCCGGTACTCGATATCAACTCGATCCTGTGAAGGCTGCATTCGATACAGGAGTCGCCATTAGATGGCTTGATTTCAACGATACGTGGCTTGCCGCTGAATGGGGGCACCCCTCCGATAATTTCGGAGCGATCCTCGCTATAGCCGATCATTTAAATCGTAAGTCGAGATCAAATTCGACGCGACAAATCGATGTATCCGAAGTCCTTAAAAACGCGATAAAAGCCTATGAGATTCAGGGAGTACTGGCACTCCAGAACTCTTTCAATCGAGTCGGTATCGATCACGTTTTACTGGTAAAAATTGCCTCAACCGCTGTTGTAACTGCCATGCTGGGTGGTGATGTTCGGCAGGTCGAAAACGCTGTATCGAATGCCTGGCTCGATGCTACTCTGCGCACATATCGGCACGCACCGAACACCGGATCTCGTAAGTCCTGGGCGGCAGGAGATGCGCTCGCTAGGTCCGTTCGGCTTGCGCAGAATGCCATGAAAGGCGAGATGGGTTATCCGTCGGCTTTGACCGCACCCGATTGGGGATTCCAAGATGTCTGGTTCAAAGGCGAGGAAATCATCCTTGAACGAGATCTCGATGCCTACGTGATGGAAAACATCCTCTTCAAGGTTTCATTCCCGGCTGAATTCCACGCACAGACAGCAGTTGAAGCCGCATTTGAACTACACGGAGAAGTCGCTTCAAGGTTGGATGAGATCGACACGATAACCATCACGTCTCAGGAATCAGCGCTCAGAATCATCGATAAAACCGGTCGGCTGAATAATCCGGCCGATCGTGATCACTGTATTCAGTACATGACAGCTATCGGGCTGCTGAAAGGAAGTCTTTCAGCTGACGACTACGAAGACGAAGCAGCGGCCGACCCGCGAGTAGATCAACTTCGACACAAGATGGTCATGCAACACGACCAGCGCTTCACAAATGAGTACCTCGATGCCGAAAAACGCTCGATAGCGAACGCGGTACAGGTGCGATTCAATGATGGTTCTTCGACCGAAAATGTGACTGTTGAATACCCAATCGGACATCGACGCCGAAGAGATGACGCGAAGCCGTTACTGGTCGAGAAGTTCCGTGCCAACATCGCCACGCAACTCGACCCTGAACGTGTAAAGCAACTGTCAGAGTTGTTCGGTGACCAGTCTGCACTCGAATCGACAGCAGTTGATGAGATGATGGACCTGCTAGTGCCGGCTTCTGACTAACAACAACGATAACAATCCGATGTGATCTGGTGATAGGATTTTCAATCGTTTGAAAATTCCGGTTAGCTGCTCGGTAACCACGCGTTGCAACCGAAACGAACTCATCTACTCACCCTCGTCCTAACAAACCAAAAGACTAGAAAATATGACCAAGACTACAGGTAGTGATCTTCTATTACGCGCATTGCGAGCCGAGGGTGTCGATACTGTCTTCGGAGTAGCGGGCGATCACATTCTTCACATGCTCGACACGATGTTCGACGCTCCCCTGCGCATGATCGACTTCCGACACGAGTCGGGTGCCGGCCACGCCGCTGATTCATACTCGAGGATTTTGAAAAAAGGTGGTGTGGTGCTCTCAACCACACCCGGCCACGCCAATGCAGTGCCTGCCCTTGCAAATGCCATGCATTCAGAAGCCCCCATCATCAACATCGCTGGTTCTGCTGAATCGCCCAACATTGGTCGTGGTGCGATGCAAGAGTTCGATCAAGTAGGAATCGCAACACCCGTCACGAAAGGCGCATGGAACGTACCCATGCCTGAACGTATTCCGGAGTACGTCTCGCTTGCGTTCCGGACTGCGCTGAGTGGTCGACAAGGACCGGTTCACCTGACCATCCCACACGATTTTCAACAGGCCGAAGTCGACGACTCAGAAGTCGCTCGCTACGCCCCGAACGAGTATGGAACACCCTTGCAGGTTCTCGGCGATCCCATTCAGGTTGAGCGTGCAATCGATCTGTTGAACTCCGCTCAACGACCTGTCATTCTCGCTGGTTCTTCAGCCGGTGCCACCGCCGAAGCGTCTGAAGTACTTCGACTCGTGGAAACACTGCGAATTCCGTTCTTCTCGGAGGATTCTGCCCGTGCGCTTATTCCCGATTCCCACGACTACTCGATGGGACTTGGATACCAGCCTCTCAACCCTGCTGTGCAGCACGTGCGCGATGCCGACGTGGTGCTGATGCTCGGTAAGAAACTCGACTACACCCTTGGTTTTGGTGGCAGCCCGCCGTTCAACGCCGACACAAAGTTCGTCGTTGTCGATCCCTCCCCGGCCCAGATCGCTCGGGCTCGAACTGCTGCTGTGGGAATTGTTGGTGACGTCGGTCCGATTGTTACGCAGATCGCCGATGCCGCAGCAAAGCGAAACTGGAATGAACCGACGGAGTGGGTCGACAGTATTCGCTCGACACGTGACCGATGGCGGTCCGATCTAGAAGCACTCGGTGTTGTTGAAAATCCGATGCACCCAATGCACGTTTCAAACACGCTGCAGAAGTTCATCGATTCAGACACCCACATGACCTACGACGGAGGTGACTACTGCCACTTCCTGCGATCTTCGATTCTGCGAGATGATCCTTACCGGTTCCACAACGTTTCTAGTTTCGGCATGATTGGCGTTGGCCTTCCGTACGCCCTCGGCGCGCAGGCCGCATTGCCAGGCAAAAAGGTTGTTCTCGCAATCGGCGATGGCTCACTTGGTTTCAACGGTATGGAGATCGACACCATGGTGAGGCATAATCTGCCGGTGAAAATGATGGTCGGTAACAACTCGATATGGGGCATCGACTGGCAGATTCAAAAAGGGCTGTACGGTCGCCCGGTATGGACCGATCTACTACCCACCCGTTATGACGTGATGGCACAGGGTCTTGGTGCATACGGTGAGCATGTGACGAAGGCTGAAGATCTGGAAGGTGCCATGAAACGTGCTTTCGATTATGATGGTCCCGCGCTACTCAACATTGATATCGAGCAGATAATCAGCCCTGTCGCAGAGGCTGCCATCAGTCG
>CAYTAO010000114.1:0-3297 GCA_964435915.1 uncultured Dehalococcoidales bacterium | reverse complement strand
GCTTCATTAGCCTCAGAGAGACGGAGAGTGAGTCGCGGGGTAGTGAATCTATGTGTTAACCCCGTAGTAGGGGCGTGTCCCGTTATCTCAGGAGATTAAACAAAATACCCTCGTAGACCTTCGAAAGAAGCGCTAGATCTACAATTCGGATGTGTTCGTCGGTGCTGTGAATAGTCCGATTGATTGGACCGAGTTCGATTACTTGAGCGCCAGTTTTTGCAATGAAACGACCATCCGAGGTGCCACCATCGGTAGTTATGAGAGGTTCCAGACCCGTTTCGGCGCGGATGACGGTTTGAGCAGTTTCGACCAGTTCTGCCGCTGGGGTATGGTAAACCGGGCTAGCAGATTGCCAATTGATCGAAAATTTTGTCACGTACTGCCGACAAATAACCTCTACTTTCTCCTTCAATTCGGTGACTGTCGACGAGGGAGAAAAGCGAAAATTGAATACGATCTCAATTTCATCTGGAATGACGTTTCGCACTCCAGTGCCACTTCGAATATTTGATATTTGAAAGCTGGTGGGTGGGAAATCCTCATTTCCAGCATCCCATTCGGAATTTACTAGTGCTGTGATCAGTGGCGCAGCCTGGTGAATTGGATTCTCAGCTAGATGTGGGGTTGCCACGTGACCCTGTATGCCACGCAGGTTGAGGGTGCCATCGAGTGATCCTCGTCGACCGTGCTTGATTGTGTCGCCGAGATAATCACGGCTGGTCGGTGCGCCAACGATGCACCAACGTAATGATTCAGAACGTTTCTGCAGCTGCTCAACGACATGTCGTGTGCCATCGATGGCAGGGCCTTCCTCGTCACTAGTAATCAAAAAGGCAATGGAACCGGCGTGGGATGGTTCACTTGTTGTGAAACGTTGGCAGGCCGTTATCATTGCAGCAATACTCCCTTTCATATCGGCTGCGCCGCGACCATACAGTAACCCATTAGAGACCGTGCCTGAAAACGGTGGGTGTTTCCACCGCTCGAGTGGCCCTGTCGGAACGACATCGGTATGTCCAGCGAAGACAATGAGGGGATCACGGTTTCCTCGCCTCGCCCAAAGGTTGCATACTTCCCCGCAATCGAAGGATTCGAAAACGAAACCCGCAGGTTTAAGAGCCTCGCTAATAAGTAGTTGGCAGCCCTGATCATGGGGAGTTACCGACTCGCGTTGGATTAAGTACCGGGCCTATGCCAGCGTCGATTCTTCGATCGAGAATTCAGCCTTCATACACACCTCTTGATACGTGGAGAGGATTGTAATGGAGACTAGTCAGATGAGGTTACCTATTCGGAGGAATCGAAAATTCCCCAACAATTCGCCACTTGTCGTCAGGCGCGTGATGCCAGTACTGGCGAATACCGAATTTTGTTTGTGGACCGTGTGCCAACCAGAGGTCCGCGACATAGAGGCGCTCTTCGCCCGGATATGCAAACACCTGCTTGTCTTTGAGCCGCAGATTTTCAGTGAGTCCGGAGAAGCTGGAGCTGGGTGGAGCCCGACTGCGGTCAGGAGCTAATCCGTCGTTAACCGGAAAAAGAGTATAGAGGCGGTCTAGTATGGATGTATCCGATGCGAGCGTCGCTTTAAACCACCGTTCGACTACTCGATTCATTCGTTCGCGTCGCCGGTAAATTTCGGCCGAGTCAATCCACTCCGGTGCGGAATCGATTACCACCGGAACAGATTGGGCATTATAGATAAGGTGATGGAGGATAAGGAAGTCGGCATTCGCAAGAGATAAACAACCGTCACTAGCACGCGGGGCTCGGTTGACGAAACCAGGTTCGGTGCCATGCAGCCATATCCCATCACCGGTCCGCTCATAAGCTTGGTCCAGTTCGTTAGGATAGTCGATGGGCAGGGCCCCGGAACCGTAACGCTCGTGAAGCTTATGTCCCGGAATAAACCCGGTAATGCGGTAGACGCCGACGGGTGTTTTTTGATCTCCTTCGAGACGCTTTTCAAACCCCGAAATGCCGATACTCGTGTAGAAATTGCCAACTTCCTTTAGGTGCCCCTTATGATTTTCGTAGACGATTAAACGCGAATCGGGAATATCCATATACAAGACCACTTTTTGGTTGTCGCTAAGTTGTAACAGGGCTGCTGGCCAAAGGTCTTGACGAGTCGCACGAATCGAGTGCCAGTAATGCCAACGTATGCGAAGTTGCTTGCGAAGCTCCGAGACCACATCCCGTTCAAGATGCCCCATTGTCTGGTTAATTATAGGTGTCAGACCACCCCGGGCTGCCAGAAGATCGGCATAAAGAAGATATCCGGATCGGCTATTTGGATAGTGTTGTGTCAGGGCCTCAAGCTGTGTTGCGGCACTAGCCTGATCATGGGCCAGCAGGCGTTCCAGAGCGTTCAGCAGTTTGCGTTCGTATGATTCTGAATCTGCTGAATAACCGTTTACAGGAAAGGCTGTGAGCAACGAGAGAGAAAGGTAGAGCAATAGCTTCAATAGGGATCACCCTATTGCTGGCACTCGCTGGCCGTGGGTTTTGAGATTTTTATTGTGGGGTGTAGCAGTGTTTCGGAATCAAGTAGTTGCAGTGCCGAAGATGCAAGGTCAGCAGCATCTGCAGAGGGCTCAATGCTGAGAGCTCGCCGATAAGTTTGTGCTGCCCATGCTACATAAACTCTGCTCAGGTTCTTTTTTAGTTTTAGGTAGGTAGCTTGGGTAGCGAGACCTTGAAGGAGGAGTGTTTCCGCTCTTTGCAGTTTCCCGCGAGCCGCGTAAAGGGCTGCAAGATTATTGTAAGGCTCAGGAAAATTAGGGAAAAGACCGATCAGGATCTCGTACAACGTAATCGCACGATCCGTCTCTCCTGCGGTTTCGTAGACTCGTGCCTCCAGGAAAAGCAGGTCTGGGTCGCAGGGTCGTAGTGGTTTTAGGTCTTCGAGCAGAGTGAGTGCCGCCAAGTATTCGCCAGCATGGAGAAGGTCGGCGACGGCGCTTACTTCGGTATCGGCCCGAGCGGGAGCCAAAAGAATGGTCCAGAGTATGACAGGCAGGCACAGCCAGTGAGTCCGCCTATTACTGTGGCGCCGATTCGTCGTGCAAGGATCCCGCTCGTTGTTAACCACGATTAGAACGAGCAGCAGCTACGGATTACCGCGGGCCGCACTCCAGCGCTCGCGCCAGTCATCCGATGCTTGATCTAGGATTTGTAGCTGATCGATTTGTACCCACGCGGCAAACACGTCGCGTACACTAACGCGAATCCAGTCGCCTTCTTTGCTGATGACAGTCACTGGAGTATTTTCGTCAAACAGTCCGAGCACTGTAG
>CAYTAO010000113.1:0-3314 GCA_964435915.1 uncultured Dehalococcoidales bacterium | reverse complement strand
GAATACATCTGCTTGGGGTAATACGTTTTTGGGCAGAGATCACCATGCAAAAAAAACCGATTTTGTTGATGAACCATAATCAGTAGCAATTATTTCTTTAGTTGTTAGTCGATCAGTTCAAGATTTTTCCAATGCCAAGAGTCATCGATAGTCACGATCAGTTCACAGTAATAGGTGAGAACATCCACGCTACTCGCGTTGTTAAGAGGGGCGGGATTCGAGGACACGTATTCGAAGATGGCACAGAGGCCATCAAGTACAGGGTCAATGGCGAACAGCGGTTCGTTCACGTGCCGGAGCATTTCACAACCACCCAGCCTTATGAACAGGGCAACCTCAAGCATTTCATGATTGCGATGTGGAAGGGGCTGAACGGTGATGCTGCGGAGTCGGAAGAGGGCAAAACATACATTCAGTACGAGGTGAATCGACAGATCAAAGCCGGGTCACACTATCTTGATTTGAACGTCGATGAATCTTCATATCGATTGCCTGAGCAGAAAGCATCGATGGAATGGCTCGTCAAATACGTCGAATCAGTGTCGTCCATCCCTCCGAGTATAGACTCATCGAATCCAGAGATTATCGACGTCGGGCTTGCTGCATACGGTGGCACACGGGGTCGACCGTTGCTCAACTCGATAGCCCTTGAGCGCCCCGAGACAATCGACATGGCTGTGAAGTACAACGCTCGTGCCATTGTCATGGCTTCAAACGAGGTCGGTATGCCGGATGGTGCCGAAGAACGGGTTGAGAACGTCGGCAGAATCCTCGAAATCGCGCTGTCCAAGGGCATGGCAAAAGAGGATATTTTTGTAGATCCGCTCTACTTCCCAATTGCCGCCGATTCGAACTACGGTAGGCACGCTTTTGACGCGATCGAACAGATACGGGTGGAGTTCGGCGATGAAATTCACATTGCGGGAGGTATGAGCAACGTGTCGTTCGGAATCCCCAAACGTCGCCTGATAAACGATGTGTTCCTGTACTTCGCCATTCATGCGGGGGCTGACTCCGGGATAATCGACCCTCTGACTACCTCGGCTGAGCGATCGCTCAATATCGATCTCGAGTCAGGCTCCGTTAAGTTGGCAATCGAACTGCTAAAGGGCAATGATAATTTCGCGATGAATTACATCACTGCATTCCGAGCCGGCGAACTCAACTATTAGGCGTTGACAGTCGATTCCGATTACGTGAACCTCGTCATGCCGCCGATGCTTATCCCCTCTCCCTCGCAGGGTGAGGGCGTGGGTTTAAACTTTCGACTTGAAGACTAAACTCATCGAGCTATTACGTCCCATGCGCGTATGTGCCGCATGCGTCTGTGGAGGAGTCGGATGCACGATCAAACCCACCCTTTAACTCCCTCCCTATCGAATCGGGGAGTTAGAGGGTAATTCGTCGGTAGCCCGCAACTCCTTCTCTTGAGATTTGCGACTTTTTGAAGATCCAAATGTTGAGATTCATCCCTCTGCCAGACACCATTGATGGCGAAACTGTGCTTAATCCAACGATTGCGCCAACCGCGGTCACTTAGGCACAATGGTTCGCCTTATGTTTCGCGCGTTCCTGTCAGTAGCAAAATTTATTACCAGCAACTTCAACGAGTTCCTGGCTAAAAATGGGCCATACATGTCTGCGGCCATCGCGTACTACGCCTTTTTCTCGCTGTTCCCACTTTCACTCGCGCTGATCGCAGTGTTCTCCCTGGTTCTCGGTATGAAAGGGTTTGAAGATCAGCTAATTGAGGGCCTGCGTCAACAAATTCCCGTGCTCACAGAGGCCGACGACGAGTTTCTGGGCAATTTCTTCACAAGTATCAAGCAAGGTCGAACTGTTGGTGGAGTGGTCGCGATAATCGGGTTGTTCTGGGTATCTCAGCAGGTATTCAGCGCCATTCGTAAAAGCGTCAACGTAATCTGGGGTATTAATAAAACACGGCCATTCCTCACCGAGCGGTTGATGGACCTTGCGTTGATGTTCGGTGCGGCAACTTTGCTGTTCGCTTCCGTATTCATCACTGGTTTGATCACGTTTATTTCTGAGTTGACCGCGATCTGGCTGCCAGATGCACCGATCAGCGATCCTGCACTGTGGCAACGGTTTGCGGTGTTCGTGCCTCTGATTCTTTCGTTTGCGGTCTTCCTGACCCTGCTGTGGTGGCTACCAAACACGAAATTACGCTTCAAAGAGGTCTGGCCAACCGCTCTTGCCGGTGCGGCCGCCTTCGAAATTTCCAAAGCGATATTCATCTTCTATCTACGGAACATGAGCGGTGTCGCCACAACGATCTACGGTGGTGTAAGTATGATCATTGTGTTGATGATTTTCGTTTACGTGTCGGCGATCATTTTGCTTGTTGCCGCCATGCTCACGTCGCGATATGCCTTTTATCTGGCACAGACCGAACAGAAGAAACGTAACCGGTCCCTGTCTCGAAATCTGGAGCGTATTCGCGGAACATCATCGCTGCCTGGAATGCCGAACCCGGTACCGATGGGGGCCCAGGAGTCTCATTACATCGTGAAACCCGGTGCAATGCGTAATGACGACGATCGCAACCAGATACGGCTTTCGTGAGTGTTTTTTTACGGCACGAACAACATCATTCGGCATAAATTGATGTGGACTGACCGGTCCAGTTCTCTAGGAAATCAGGATCTTTCCAGAGACTCTTTCGAGCTATCCGACTAGCTGTTGTCTCAGGTTGGTTGGTCGAGGCCATGCCACATGATTATATGCCCCGCTGCTTTCGCTAATGATTGGTATTAGTTACCGGCGAAAGTTGGGCGATAACTACCCGATCTCAGCGACGATCTTTCCACGAACGTGCCTACCCTGCAACTGTGCCAGCCCTTCCGGTATCTCATCAAGTCCAATCGTCTGCTCGATCATCGCAACAATTTTCTTATCGGCCACCAGTGTAATCATCTCTTCAGCCATCGTCGCCAGATCGACCTGTGCCGCGTAGTTGGTTGAAGAGTGAGCACCACCATAAGAGATGTTGTGAATCGACCTGGCGTTCGAAAAGGCCGAATCGTTTAGCGTCGGCATGCCCGCGACGGCGGCAAGACCGCCCCTGTACTTCAACACTTCGATTCCCTCGTCGGCGGTCGAAGCATCTACAGCGCCCAGCACACGGTCTACACCGATGCCGTTAGTGATGGCCATGATCGCCTCGACCACGTTTTCGGTGTTGTAGTCGATCGCATGATCAGCACCGATCGACTTCACAAACTCGTGGTTACGTTCTGACGCCGTGGTGATGACCGTCGCGCCGATGTTGGCACAGATCTGAACCCCGAAGCCAC
>CAYTAO010000112.1:0-3523 GCA_964435915.1 uncultured Dehalococcoidales bacterium | reverse complement strand
GGACGCCGAGAGTTTGCCGCGATGCGGTCCGATGCGATCTTCATCACCACCTGCCGCGGTCCGGTGCAAAACGAAGTAGAGTTGATCGAGGCGCTGACCGCCGGTGAGATCATGGGCGCCGGAATCGATGTGACCGAAGTAGAACCAACCCCGCTCGATTCGCCACTACTCAACATGGCCAACGTGATCGTGACACCCCATCTCGCGGGATCAACAGAAGAACGTGTGGATCGGGCGCTCGTATTTTCATTTGAAAATGCGCGCCGCGCACTTCTTGGCGAACCACTAGAAAACCCGGTTGAGGTGCTCGATTAGTTCCGGTCAATCCCAGGGTTCATCTCCTCCGAAGGCGCTTCTGATCGATCTCGATGGCACAGTTTTGCCTCCAGACGATCAGCCCACTACGGCAGTCATCAAAGCGATCAAAGCGGCATCGCAACTCATGCCAGTTGGTGTTGCGTCGGGTCGTGTCCAGCATGAGGTCGGGCACTACGCCCGAATGTTTGGCCTCACTGGTCCGCAAGTGGCTGATAACGGAGCCGCGCTACTCGATCCCGTTACCGGGCGACCGCTGACCTCGCACAGCCTGAATCGTGGCGATGCCGAGCATGTCATCAACGCCCTTCAACCCGAGGCGATGCGATTGCTCGTGTGCGACGAAGGAAGAATGGTGTTCGACCCGGCCGAGATATCTCATTGGACAATCTCGGTAGTAATAGCCGAGTTTCCCACGCAGGCCGAAGCCAGAGTCTGGGCGGGCCGGATGAAATCGTATCCTGTAAACGCAGTCGTATCGCTCGGCAACAAGGACGACTGGTACGTGAACTGCACGAAATCGGGTGTTGATAAAGGAACAGGGGCCAGAGATTTTTCACGAGCTGTAGGCGTTGAGCTTGCTGACCTGATGGTCATCGGTGATGGATGGAACGACCTGCCAATGTTCCGCATCGCAGGCCACGCAATTGCCATGCAAGGGGCACCAGACGAGTTGCTGGTGCTGGCAACAACGGTGGTTCCCGCCATCGAGAACGATGGCGCCGCGGTGGCGATCGACCAGTACGTACTGAACGCCTAATTCCCTATCCCTCGGAGGGAGAGGGCTAGGGTGTGGGTTGAAACCATACGCCTGAAGATCCCATCAACCGAGCCCACAACAGCGAGAACGATAAGGCCCTTTGACTCCGGTGACGTTCGGCACATGGCATCACCGCCTAAGTGGCATCGAGTTTGGAGTCGACCGGCTCGTCAGACTCATCGAGATCTTCGAGAATCTCATCGTCATCCACGAACTGCGGACCGCTATCCGCATCGCCCGCCTGACGAAATGCACGTACGCCTGCCGCAAGGCCAACCTGCCATGCCTTAGTCTCACGCCGAAGCGCCGTTCGGAAGCGATTCCCATACTCACCGACTTTGCGGAATTTCTTCTGACGGCGACGAACCAGCGTCTTCGTATTCTGCCCGGCGAGGTTCGAAAGCTCCCGCATGAGAGCCCGTTTCAATAGGCGTGCCGCTTCTTCGGGGGAACCATGCGCACCTTGCTCCGGCTCGGGGATTATATCGTCCACGATCTCCATTTCGATGCAATCGACCGATGTCAGCTTGAGTGCGCGAGCTATCTCCGACGCCTTGCCCCGATCGCTCATCTCCGATTGAGCACCAAGCTCCGGTGCGATCGGCGTGTAGATGGCATTTTCGAGCATCAGCACTCGATCGGCGAGTCCGAACGCCAGTGCTGCTTCAGAACCGCCCTCGCCGATAAGAATCGAAAGAGTCGGGATCTTGACACGCCCCATTTGATCGATCATCCGTGAGATCGCACTCGCGAGCCCCCGCTGTTCCATGTCGATTCCCAGACGCGGTCCCGGCGAGTCGACGATCGTTACGAGTGGAATTTTGAACGTTTCTGCCAGAATCACTCCACGGCGGGCCTTGCGAAACCCTCCGGGCGTAATTTCACCCGCCCTTATACCATTCGGTTCGATTACGATTCCCGATGCAGACTTCTGCTGGGCCACGATCATCACGCTCTGGCCGCCTAGTCGAGCAAGACCGATGATTACCGAAGGATCGTCGGTGTAAACCCTGTCGCCATGAAGCTCGAAAAAATTGGCAAATACGTTTTCAATGTAAAAGCGAGCTCTCGGCCTGTCAGGTCGGCGAGCCAGCTTGACCATCTCCCATGCTTCACGTGGGCGAATGGCAACGTTCTCAGAATTGATGCTACGCGACGAAGTCAGTCGGAATTCTGGTGAAATCAGGTCAAGAACGGATGCCAGTTCGTGCTTCAGCCGATCACGTTCGACGATAGCATCCACATGCCCACGTTCGAGGTACGTTTCGGCTGTGTGCTCGGTATCAGCCCGCTTACCTTCGAGCTTACGGAGGTCGCCTAACGGTGCAAATCCGATGTGGGAACCGGGCTCGGCGAAGATGATATCGGCCATCGATGCGAAACTGCCAAGAACCTGCCCGGTCGAAGGATTACTTAGCGAAACGATGAACGCTTGACCCTTGTCCCTTAGCGCCCGAGCGGCCAGGGTCGTCTTGGCCATCTGCATCAGCGATAGAACGCCTTCCTGAATCCGCGCTCCACCCGACGTGACCATTGCAACGCACGGCATCTTCTTTCGAGCCGCAAGCTCGAGTGCGAGTGTCACCTTTTCGCCAACAACGACCCCCATAGACCCGCCAAGGAAACTCGAGTCCAGCACGATGATCACGACGGGCGTTCTACCGATCATGCATGTCCCGGTGACTGCTGCTTCAGATAGGCCGGTACGGGTCTGGTCCTGCAAAAGACGGACTCGATATGAAATGCGCGGGGAAAACTCAAGCGGATCGAGTGATTGGATCCACTTGCTGGTCTCTTTGAAGCTGCCTTCATCAGCAATTGCAGCGATTCGACGCCTGGCCGAAATCGTGTAGTGATACCCGCAGATCGGGCACACCCGCAGTCTGCGGAACTTCGTCGAATCGGACACGTCAGCGTCACAGGAGAGGCAGTTCTGAACGGGTTTTTCTAAATCCAGAGACGCGTCTTCTTCGACCTGACCAGCGTTTGGCTGGTCTTCCGGCAGTTCGTTTTCTGGAAATAGTGGAGTTACATTTGCCACGTTGGTGCGTTTAGCTCCTGAATCGACGGAAACCCGAATGGCTAAGGGCTACAGAGTTCATTCTAAGCCTCTGCGCCCTGAGTCAGTACTTACGTCCTCAACGGATAATACCTGTTGGTCGGCTTCCATCCCAGAACGCTGGGTGACTTCGGCGATGATTTCTCTAGACCACTCTTCGAGCGGTAGATCGAGGCGTGCGTTGTGGCGTTCCATCAGCACGTTGAGCCCGTCGGCGGGACGAACTTCACCTGTCAGGGATTCAAGGCAATATCCGATGCTTTATCCCTCGCGGGAGTCCCTGAAATTGATCAAGCTTTGCTGTTCCAGAAGTTCCCGCAAAAGAGTTCACATCCTGTTGTGGGTTACGAACCAGTGAGGCTCGCGAGAACTAGAGTACCGGTCGAGGC
>CAYTAO010000111.1:0-3608 GCA_964435915.1 uncultured Dehalococcoidales bacterium | reverse complement strand
CAATGCTGGCAACGGATCACTATGGTAACGACCGCCAGTTCGTGATGATCGAAACCAGAAAAACCGCAGCCCATTTTGAACGAATAAGCAGAGGATTAGAGTCTGCTGGTCACCCGGTGCTGACTGTCAGCATGCCCACTTCGAACAGATACGACATAGCGGGGGAATTTTTCAGGTGGCAGTTCGCCACCGCTATAGCTTCAGCTTTGATGGGCATTTACCCGTTCGACCAGCCGGATGTCGAGTCATCGAAGGTGAAATCAAGAGAGTTACTTACACATTCTGTGACAGATATCGACACCGTTGAAATAGAGCGCGCGCTCGACACCGTAAACGCAGCTCAATCACCCGGCTATGTGGCTATCGTTGCATTTCTCCCGGAGTCGCCCGAACTCACGACTGCATTCACGCTGTTGCGAAAAAACATCTCGACTAATACCGGTATGGCCACTACTTTCGGGTATGGACCCCGCTATCTTCACTCAACAGGGCAGCTCTACAAAGGTGGTCCACAGAACGCTACGGTTCTGGGCTTCGTATCAGGGAAAGAGGATGATCTTCCGGTACCAGGAGCGGGCTTCACATTTGGACAACTGCCCGAGGCTCAGGCTAGTGGGGATTTTATTGTGATGGAGGAAGGCGGTCAGACAGTTTTGCCAATCCGTATCGGGAATGACCCAATCGGAGAAATTGATACTGCTGCAAAGGAACTAATCGACTAGAACGGCCCCCCAACGTGGAGACCTTCACATGACTAGCTCATACACAGATACCCAGCCTATTTATATTGTCGCACTGGATGACCGCGTCGACATTTGCGCAGAGGTGCTTGCCACGACCGGCCCGCCGACGGCTGCGGATCGAGAGCAGGCAGCAAATCTAAAGCGTGTTGTGTTCGACGGTATTACAAGGGCGATTGAGTATGGCCTTGCGAAGTCAAGCGTGGGATTGTGGGCGGATAGCGACCTTGGTGAATCGGTTCTTCTGAGGGCCAAAGCTATGTCCATGACCACGGCTTCCTCGCCGGGAAGTGGCCTTCACTCACTGGGAAAGCTAAATATCGATTACACGGCCGTTCAACTGACCTTCAACCCGGATGGTCCCGAAGAAGCTCGCGGGGAACTCCTGCTGAGGTTGAAGATCGTATCCGATAAGGCGAGGGAGGAGTCGATCCCGCTGTTGATCGAGTTGGACACTGTCCCACCCGAAGCTCAGATCGAAATGTACGGCTCTGCTTCTGATGCACGTGCGATGTCGCTTCTAACCGCGATCCAGCAGCTTCAAAATGCAGGTGTTGATCCGGCAGTCTGGGCGTTTGAACCGGCTGAGGACGACGTATTCACTTCGGCTATAGCAGCTCAGGCACATCTGGATGACCGCGCCAGCAAAGTATTGTTAGTCGTCTCGGCAGAGCTTGCGACGGGGCAGATTGGTTCTGATCTCATCGAGGCTGAAAAACAGGTTGTGCGACTCGCAGCCCGTACTCACGGTGTATCCGGTGTTCTGGTCGGACCTGGGGTGTACTTCCGGCATCTGGTTCAGTTGCACGAGGGCATTATCGAACGTAGTGAAGCCACTGGCGTAATAGCCTATCACCTTGGCAAAATCTGCGAAATTTTCGAAAAATCTCGATCCGCTTCAGAGGTCTTGTAGATACTTAAACATGCCTGACCAACCAGTTACTGATAGCCGGATTAGCGCGTTCATTTTTGATCTTGATGGAACGCTCGTCGAGACCGAGCGATTAAAAGCCCTTTCATACGCGAACGTCGTTGGCAATCTCACAGGAGCGCGCACCCCGGATCATCGGGTGATCGAGCTTTACGAGCGTATCGTCGGCTCAACAGACGAGATGGTGTGCAGGCAGATGATCGAAGAGTTCAGTATCTCAGAATCCCTTGAGCCGGTTGACGGTGAGATCTGGAAGCATCTACATCAGATTCGCATGGACGACTATCGCGACAACGACGGAGCACCAGAGCAATTGCAAGCAAACGTCTATCAGCACAACGTCGACTTACTTCGAAACCAGAAATCTATCGGGCGGACCGTCTCAGTCGCGACATCTTCGTTTGGCGATGAGGCGAAGCGAGTGCTGGATGCTCTGGGGATTCGCGTACTGCTCGATGACGTAGTTGGCCGCGACTCAGTGAGGAACCCCAAACCCGACCCAGAGATCTATCTACTCGCCATGTCTCGACTTCGGGTATCGCCTGAAGAGGTAATAATCATTGAGGATTCACCGATTGGCACCGAGGCTGCGATGGCCTCGGGAGCGGCCTGGATATGCGTCAGTACACCATTTTCTCGCCAGGCAGTTGAGACAACTTCGTGGCTCGACCCGGAGTGGGTTGTGCATGATCCAGCTAAACTCAGTGAAACTGTTAAACGTAGAATCGAATCGACACACAATAGCTGACCGACCGCAGCACACTGCGGATCGGTTCGTGTGATGCGGAGCATTGGTATGAAACTCGGGATGATTGGCCTCGGCCGCATGGGCGGCAATATGACCGAGAGACTGTTGAACGACGGGCACGAAGTGGTGGTGTTTGATCCCGATACGTCAGCAGTCGAAGCCCTTGGAGGCAAGGGCGCTTCCACGGCGAGTTCACTCGAAGATGTCGTCCGTCAACTCGATACACCTCGAACCGTTTGGATGATGGTGCCTTCAGGTGATATTACCGGCCAGACCGTTAACGATCTGGTCGAGTTGCTCGAAGCTGGCGATACGCTCATCGACGGTGGAAACTCGAACTACAAGGAATCGCAGATGCGGGCCAACGCTGCGACGGAGGGCGGTATCGATTTTCTCGATTCAGGAACCAGCGGGGGTGTCTGGGGTCTCGCTAACGGATACTGTCTGACAGTCGGTGGTAGCAGAGCTGCCTACGATCGCAACCGTCCGATATTCAGGTCGCTGGCGCCCGACGACTCTGACGGCAATCTCTATGTGGGACCAAGCGGTTCAGGCCACTATGTCAAGATGATTCACAACGGAATCGAGTACGGGCTGATGCAGGCCTACGCCGAGGGATTCGAGCTTCTTGCAGCCAAGGAAGATTTTGGACTGGACCTTGCGGCGATCGCCGAAAACTGGACACGCGGCAGCGTGATCAGGTCGTGGCTACTCGATCTGACGGTCGATGAACTGGAGAATGATCCAACGCTCGACGCCCTCAGTTCCTATGTCAATGACTCCGGCGAGGGGCGATGGACGGTCGATGCTGCCGTCGAGCTCGCAGTACCTGCACCGGTGATCACGGCTGCATTGCAAATGCGTTTCAGGTCAAGACAAGCTGAGCCACTTGGTGGCAAAATATTGGCAGCAATGCGAAATGGTTTCGGTGGTCACGCTGTAAAAAAGGCTGAAGACTAATCATGGCGAACAACGACTATCCTGGTCCTCCTCACTATCCCTTGATCAACACCCAGATGATGACCGCGAAAGAACTTCGCGAAACTCTTGAGGACCTATGGGCATGGGTGCATGAGGCTGAAATGGCACCGGAATCGATAGCGCCCGATGATCAGCTCATACTGGAGGTTCGGCATCAGATGGGAATCATCATCTCCGAGCGTGTAGATCGGCACTCCGACGAGACGGG
>CAYTAO010000110.1:0-3643 GCA_964435915.1 uncultured Dehalococcoidales bacterium | reverse complement strand
TCTCCCGATGTTCCCATACGAGCCCAAAACACCAGAAAAACGAGTCGCCCTCGAACACCGCCCAACCGAACAGGCCCACATCGCGATCGGCTTACCCGGATTCGGAAACACAGACCCTGATCGCCACGCACTCTCGATCATGTCAGTCATACTCGGAGAGACGATGAGCAGCCGACTCTTCGAAGAAGTACGTGAACAACGAGGACTCGCGTACGACATCCACAGCGGAGCACACTTCTACAGCGATTGCGGGGCGCTCATCATCGAATCCGGGATCGACCCCGCCCGAATCGACGAGGCAATTCCCGTCATACTAAAAGAGTTCGCCAAAATGCGAGACGGTGTCACCGAAGCAGAATGGTCGCAAGCACTCGAACTTACTAAGGGCCGAATGATGCTCCGCATGGAGGAAAGTCGTGCGGTCTCAAGTTTTCTAGGAATCCAGGAATTACTTCGCGGCAAAGTAGAAACTGTCGACGAGATCCTTGCACAGATCTCCGCCGTCACAATGGAAGACATCAAGCGAGCAGCCAACCGTGTCATTAAGCCCGAGAATCTGGTGCTCGCGATAGTCGGCCCATTCGACGATGCGAGTCATTTCAAACACATGCTCAAGTTTGACTAACACTCGTCCGACTACAACTTCAAAACGCTTTAATGTCCAGGTCTGGTCCTCAAAAAACGAATCCAAGATTCTAAAATTCGTTTAAGCGTGTAAAAAAAATGCTAGGGCTCGACAAATAAACCGGCGTAGCGTGCTAAACATGTTGATAAGACAAGCACCTCCAACCGACTTTAAATGGCAGGCAGAGAACATCCGTAATCTGCGTACCCATCTTGGCCTTTCACAGACTGCGTTATCCCGAGAAATCGGCATCAGGCAACAGACGATCAGTGAGTGGGAGACCGGGATGTACGCACCCCGCGGCGCATCTGTCACAATCCTTACACTCCTCGCCGTCAGCTCAAATTTCCAGTTCGATCCTGAAAGTAGCAAAGACGATTCTATTCGACCATTGATGACCGACCAGGCGGAAACACGCCCACAACAGGGACTGGCACCACGGCGTTTGGCAGATTCAGGACCAGTTCCCGCACAACCGTCGCGACCAGCGCAGGCACAGCGACTAACATTTGAAGCTGCGAAAGCCGCTCAAACTGATCGACGTACAGGAACATACAACTCGATACTCCACAACTCGACCTACTCCGAGTCTCGACCGTCTGCAACGGTTCGCAGGCTTGAAGTGCCAATGTGATCCAATTTTCCTGAACGAAATCAGCCAAACTACAAGCTGTTATTCGTACGCCTGTAAAGAGCGAGCCTTACAGTCAGTATTTGACTTTGACACCCTTGTTCCAGTCCGAATATGATTGCGCCACTGGTCAATGGAGAGATCGTTTGGCTACACGTGCATACATTCTTATCGAAACAGCCGTCGGCAAAACAGCCGACGTGGCCGAGGCACTCAAAGACATCACAATGATGAAAGCTGTCGATACCGTCATGGGGCCGTTCGACATCATCGCCGTGGTTGAAGCCAAAGATCTCCCAAGTATTGGCGATCTGATCAGTGACGGAATGCACAAGGTTCCGGGCATCGTAAAAACTGTTACGTGCCTGTCGGTCAGAAGCTGACGCACAGAAAGTCCCGATCCGTTTTATCCGGCGGGAAGTCACATATTGAACTTCGAGTTCACTCCTGAAGAGTCAACCTTCAAAAGCCAACTAAGTTTATTCCTCGATGATGCACTCCCTGCCGACTGGCATGGACCCGCCGACGAATCTCGCGACGATCACTGGGCGCTGAACGAGCAGATCAAAAAAGGCCTCGCCGAACGAGGATGGCTCGTCATGAGCTGGCCTGAAAAATATGGTGGCGCCGACTCGTCCCCTATGATGAACACCATCTTCGCCGAAGAGATGGCCTACCGAAGAGCACCAGGCCACGATAGATTCGGTACCCGCATGTTCGGCCCAACCCTCATGCGATTCGGCACCGAGGAACAGCGTAAAAAATATCTAGGGTCAATTGCACGTGGTGAAATACAGTGGTGTCAGGGCTACTCCGAGCCAAACTCTGGCTCCGATCTAGCATCGCTCCAGACCCGTGCAGTCGAAGACGGAGACGATTTCATTGTTACGGGAGCGAAGATCTGGACATCACTCGCCCACCGTGCCGACATGATGTTCATGCTCGTGCGAACCGACCCCGACGCTCCCCCACATAAGGGAATCAGTCTCATCATGGTCGATATGAAATCACACGGTTTAGATGTCAAGCCAATCATCAACATGGCCGGACTCCACAGCTTCAACCAGGTCATATTCGACGATGTGCGCGTACCAAAAGCAAACCTGGTTGGCGAACTCAACGACGGCTGGCGAGCCGGAATGACAGTACTCAACTTCGAACGGTCAGGCATCGACTATGCAGCATGGGCGCGCATCTCACTGGAAGAGCTAATTGAGTACGTCACGGACGACGATTCCCTTGCAACCACCACGAAGTCCGACCCATCCGTCCGAATCAAACACTCCGAACTGAAGACCGAAGTCGAAGCCGCCCGGCTGATGTGTTTCGACGTCGCATGGCGTCAGGGACAGGGCGAAGTCCCATCATCAGAAGCATCGATGAGCAAAGTCTCCGCAACAGAGGTTAATCTTGCGGTCTTAGATTACGGGCTGGAACTGCTCGGAATGTACGGCATGCTTGAACCGGGCTCGAATCAGGCTGAACTACAGGGTCGATTCATGAAAATGCGCCTGTACTACACATCAGGCCCTATTCTTGCCGGCACAAACGAAATCCAGAAAAACATCATCGCCCAGCGCGGTCTTGGACTAGCAAGAAAATAGGTTATCACTTGGATTTCGGACTCACAGAAATACAGGAGCTAATACGCAGATCCGCGCGGGAATTTCTCACCGAGAGGTCGGACCCCGCCGCCGTTCGCTCAGTAGCCAGCGGCGATTCAGCGGTAATAACCCAACTCTGGAAAGAGGTTGTCGACCTCGGCTGGCCAGCACTCACCATATCCGAAGAATACGGTGGAGCAGGACTGACGTTCAGCGATCTCGCAGTGCTGCTCGAAGAACTCGGAGCCAGTCTCGCCCCAACACCAGTCGTCGAGTCGGCAATTACATCACGGGTACTCGAACGATTCGGCCCAGAGTTGATCAAATATGATCTACTCCCGCAAGTAGTCACCGGCGATATTCTCATCACCCCGGCAATAGTCGAAAGTGCCGCCTCGTGGAACGCCAACTCCGCTCGAGTGGCAGCAACGAAATCGGGATCGAATCTCGTAATCACCGGTGAAAAGCGATTCGTTGCATTTACCGAACATGCAACGCACACACTCACACTCGTCCGCACCGACGACGATGAACCCGTACTCGTGGTCATCCCCATCTGGAAAGCCGCTGGTGTCGAACAAACTCCGCTAGACCACATTTCTGGAGTTCCTGTTTCCTCGCTTAAGTTCAACGAGGTAGAAATACCCGAGACAAGTATTGTCGCGACCGGCGAAGAAGCAATAAAAGCCACTGAAGAACTCGTTGCAGCCGGAGGGGTTGCCCGCGCAGCACAGTTAGCCGGCCTCGGTAAAGCGGTTGTGGACGCTACGGTGGAATACACTG
>CAYTAO010000109.1:0-3863 GCA_964435915.1 uncultured Dehalococcoidales bacterium | reverse complement strand
CGATCTCTCGGGCGGCGCCGAACGGGAAATTTGCATCGGAAAGCGAATCTGGATCGGCAAAGCGCGCGAGCGTCGTCCGCGCCTGCGGCCCCCAGAAGCCGAGTGTTGCGAAGTCGTGTGTGCGCAGCGTCATGCCGGCGTCGAGGCCGTGATCGTCGCGATGGTTGCGGATCGTGATCCACTCGCGGTTGCCGTCGGCGCCCCCGGTGCCTCCGCCTCCGTTTCCTACATCGACCCCTGTGCCTCCGTCTCCAACTCCGGTTCCTACATCGACCCCGTTGCCTCCGCCTCCGCCTCCGGCTCCGCCTCCGTCTCCCACGGTCGTGCCCACGCCAACCACGGCTCCGGATCCAATTCAGACGAGTACGGGGACATTTAACCTCTCGCTCGATTTCGAAGGCATTGGAGATGAAAGCATTGTTCGAAGTGACACTGTGTTGCTGCGGGGCATCACTTCTGCCGATGCGATTGTCAGTGTGAACGGGGTGATTTTAGAGATCCAACCGGAAGGAACTTTTGAGTTGACGCTCGCACTAGATCCTGGACCGAACATTGTGGATGTCGTGGCCAGTGATCTCGACGGCAGTTCGATCAATTCGTCACTGGCAATAATTTCGATTCCACCGGAGGACGCAGGATGAACGTCTTGAAGAACCGGTCGCATGTCTTTATGAACGTACGCAGTAACAAAGGGGTAACTAGGGTTACGAGAGTATTTAACTGTTGGGGGCAATTTCAATTCCCCTCACTAAATCGCAGTATGATGACGCCGTCTGAAACCACATTTACCCGAAAACATCGACCTCAGTTGGCGGTCGCTGTTGTGCTCGCCGCGCTTTTGATGATGTTCATCTTCAGTGGCGGTGTGGTTAATGCTGAAACTAGATCAGTTGATTCACGTGGTATCGAAGCGGTGTTCGGAACTGCAGTTGAAATTCGTCCTCCCACTGCGATTGTTGTTGCATCAACCGATGGGCTTGTGATCCTTAGTTTTGATTCCGAATCGGCACTGAAAATTGGGTCGAGCGTGGGTCTTGTTGCCGATGTGGTTGAAGGTGATCGGGTGATCTCGACAGCAGTTCGTAATTCCGACGATGAACTGGTGGCTTTGAAGACAATTGTTCGAGTTGCGAATTCTCAGCCGATAACGAAGCATGTTGTTGGAGTCGTGACGAACGCGACGGATGAAGAGTTATCGATTCAGACCCGTAACGGCGATGTTGTGAACGTGTTGATCCCTGCCGGTATCGATGCACTGGCAGTTGGTGATGGAATAACAATGGTTGCCCGTTTGGATCGGTCGAGCGGTGTACTGACTGCAGTCGGATTTGAATTGGCGCGTGCGACGGTCGAGAGAATCCAAAAAGCCCGGGACCATGCCGCGAACCAGGTTGAACTGGCACGTCTATCTCAGATAGCTACGGATGCCCGCAGCAAGCACCTGTCGGCTCTCGACGATGCCAGTCGTGCGCTAAAACGCGTGATCGATTCGGGGCGGGTCGACAACGCCACGCTTGATCAAGCCATGGGGCAGTTCAACGAGATTCAAAGGCGATTCAACGAGCTCAGAGGCATCTATGAGTCCGCCGCACACGAGCGTAATGAGGCACAACCTCTGCTGAAAATATCTGGAGCACTTGTTGATGAGATCGGTTCATCGACATTCACGATAGTGCCGAAGGGTGAGCAAGACGCCGACCCATTCTCGGTTGAGTTCGTGTTTGATCCGGATTCGACCGAGGTCGAGTTACCTCGTGATTTATTGGTTGAAATATCGGCGAACGCTAAGAGTCCACAGTTGTTAAACGATGTCAGTAATTTGATAGTTCCGGGTAGCGAACTCGATGTGAAGTATTCGGTTGATGAAAGCATGCGTAATGCCGTTCTTATCAGAGTGCGGTTGCCTAGGCTGGTTGAAGAGTTGGAGACGGTGCTTGAGCACGAGTCGAAACGAGCATTCCACGGCGTCATCACTCTGGTTGAGATAGATGATTCTCTTGAGGACGCAATGGGAATTGTGATTGCTGCCAACGAGAAGCAAGGGGTTAAGGTAGCAGCGAAGGTGACTGATGAAACGGAAGTGACGGTCGACGGTGAGTCGTTGGATATTTCATCTCTAACGGCTGGTCAGGCGGTTGATATTCAGTTCGAATCTTCAGACTTAGGTTCGATCTCAGACATCACTGGATCGGACATAACCCTGCGTGCGTTGGCAATTCGGGCACGATCCTCCGCGCCGGCACGAGAAGATCATATTTCTGGAATTGTTGAGAGCGTCGAAATTGATGTTCCTGCAGTAACCATTCGACCAACAGATGGGTCTCTCATTCGCCTGACGGTCGGAGATGATGTACCGATAATCCGGGGTGGTAAGCGCGTTGAATTTAAGGCCATTCAAGTCGAAGATCTCGTGATCGACGCTGTGCGGGTGAATACAGATTCCGGTTCGCTGACGAGGTTGGTTGTCGTTGCACAGTCCAATGTGAAGTTCCGAGGAACGGTTACTGGGATTGGACGTGAACCGAACAGGTTGCTCGTGACGGGTGAGAATGGGCAGTTGTTGAATGTTCTGGTCACCGGTGAGGCGGTAATTATCGTTGACGGACGCCGAGTTGCATTTGAGGCCGTTAAGACGGGTATGAGAATAATCAATGGTGTTTATACGGTGGCGGGTCGTGGTGGTGCCTTCTACAACGTTGCGACGATCGTTTCTATCGAATCGCCAAAAGTTGTCAGAGCCACCGGCATTATTACGTTTGTGAACGCCGTTGATGGGGAGCTGATGGTGCTCTCTGGCAAGTCAACAAATACACGCCGTATCGAACTGAAACTTCCGGAATCACCGCTGGGCGAAAATCTGCTGAAAGACGGTCTTCCAATCGGATCTTTGAGTGAAGTCGAGCGTGGAGATAGAGTGGACATTGTTTTCTATGTTCTGGAATCAGGAATCATTGAAAAACTTTCCGTGGTTTCCGAAAACTTCATCCAAGCTCGCGGAACCTTACTTGAGGTGTCCAGCAATAACAGGATTGCAACTGTGGAGCTTGCCAATAGCAGGGTGTTTGATTTGTGGGTCGGTCGAGAATCTGACATGCGCCTTCATGGTCGGAGAATAGCCACGCTGAGGCCGGTTGCCGAGTTGTTGAACCAGGCGAAAAACCCGGGTACTGAGATCCATGCGCTTGTTCCTGAGGTTCTGTTCATCAAGGATTCTATTGATTCGGATCGTGGCGTGATAATCACGATCCAGTTCCAGATCAAAGTCGAGTCGAACCGAACAGAAGAGGGCGTCAACGTAGTTGAGCTTACGGTTTCTGGGCCCATTGAGGCAATCAATGGCGATACGTGGGTTGTAGATGGTCGCATATTTACAGTGGTCGACGGAACTCGATTCAGGGGCGAGAAACCTGAAGTGGGTCTGGTTGCGGTGGCTGTATTGGTCAGTAAGCCAGATGGGGCGTTTGTTGCGAAAACGATCAGCGTATCTGGTCGTCCTCGATAGAAACATTCACACGTTGGTGAGTGTCGTTTCGAGTGTTGCTCAACCGGACGATTCGAATCGATTCCGCTCGCGGTAGTTTTTTCTAGCCAGTCTCCTGGCTTTTGAGCTGCCACGTCCGACTGCTTCGATTCCAAGCCCCAATCGTACCCAGACAAAAATCACCACCGCGAGAAGTATGAATCCGGGTCGGTACGCACCTCCCGAATCGTGAATGAACCCAATCATTATTGGTCCTGCTACCGCGAAGATTGCGTTTATAGAACTTGTGAAACCGATGATCGTGCCGTAACTGGCCCGGCCAAAGTAATCGCCGATAATCGAAAGTCTGAGAGGAATAGATGGCCAGAATCCTAGCCCGCCA
>CAYTAO010000108.1:0-4357 GCA_964435915.1 uncultured Dehalococcoidales bacterium | reverse complement strand
GTGGGATCGGCCGTTGGGCTCGGATCAACAGGTAACCCGGCATCACCGAGTAGTTCTTCGATATTGATTTCACAGGTGCCGAGCGTCAGGAGAAGTGGACCAAGTTGCGATAGATTAAGGTCTGTTTCATCCGGATCGAGCAATGCAAGACCATCTGCACCAAGCTCGGAAATCACACAGCCGACCTGACCGGCGGTAAAGCCCGTATCCTCAAACGTTGAATCGTCTATTGCGCCACAGTCGATCATCAGCGGGAATAGGTCACTGAGAGCGGTGATATCTATTCCACTCTCCCCTGCAATGCCCAGCAGATCCTGGAGGCCGGTGGGTCCGACTCCGTTGACCACGCATTCGAGCGCACCAACTCCGCCGAATTCACTGAAGCCATAGTTTGATTCACTTGCAGACAGGGCTTCTCGCTCCTCGTGATTCAGACAGAAAATACCCTGTAGCGAGCTGATCACCGAGTCGATTGCAGGTTGTTCCATAAACAACCCGGCTGCCGACATACCTGTAGTTCTTTCGCTGATGCAGGAAATGGTGTCGTCACTCAGAGTCCCGGCATCTTTAGATAGTTGACCAACGAACACAGCCCGCACAGTTTCCTTGCTGAGACACTTATCGAGTGCGTCCGCTTCTGTAGTAGTGAGTTTCGTTGATCCAGCGCTAGACTCGAGCATTGCCAGAACGCGATCGCGCCCTCCGAGAGCATCAACTGCACATATCACTTCTGGTTCGGGTAGCGAATTGAGGAACCCTTCTGGATCGGCAACTAGGTCGATTTCAATCGGCTTTACCGGGACAGGAGTTGGGGTCGGAGTTGGTGTCGCTGTTGGTGTCGCCGTCGGAGTCGGCGTTGGCGTTGGCGTTGGGTCCTCACTGTTACAAGCGATTGCCACAGCCATGATGACTGCGACTGCAAGAATAATTACGGATTTTGGGTGAATCATTTCGGAGTTCTCCGATTCAACGGGATTCATTGCCAGAACAATGCCGTGCTATCACTCTGCACAAGTTTAAGTCGAAATCGTTACCGCTGTATTTCTAAAACTCGGCTCATTCGTACTATGTTGAGCACTTCATGAATTGCCCCAGAAACTCAATTCATCAGGTGCTTACTGGGGAAGCCGGAGGAGTTCTCGCCTGAAGAGACTCAACGCACCCATCGCTGCACGCTGTCGATCTGGTCCACCCCTGCCAGCCGAACGCACATGACGAGTTCGTTCGCCGTTGGGACCCGACACCGCGATGTATGTTTCGCCTCTGCCCAGATTCTCGGTTCGCTGATCGTCTTCTTCTGTACCGTGAACAGCTATTCCGTAGGTAGCACCGGTTGATTTCTTGATCGCCCGAGCGAGAGCTGCCGTACGTGTCACTCCATCAGCGAAAGGGGGAGTTTCGCCGCCTGAGCGGGCGATTTTCTCAAGTGCTTCGTTCGAATTTACTATCGAACTCTGCAGTAACGCAGAGTTGGCGGCTTTCTGAATCGCCGATGCCACCGATCCGCCGCTTAGATCTTCACATGTTGCTACTGTCGCGCTGTTTTTGGCCAGCAGATCACCGACCACGGATTCGATCGTCTGATCATCTACTGCAAAGATGTTGTCACCGAGAAGCTCCTGAACCTCCGCATCGACCCTATCGATCAGGCCGTTCGCTTCTTCAACACTTTCGGCAAGTGCCGCGATTCGGACATCGACCTGACCGGGATGCGCCAGCACGCCAACGGTTGGGTTTTGAGAATTAGCGATCAGGTGACCAATACGATCATCGACTGCGCTCTCGCCAATATCAGCGACTTTCAAGATTCGGTAGTGAATCATCTGGGTGAGGCCGTACTTCTTACGCAGGTACGGAATCACTTCGTTCTCGACCAGCCACTTCATCTCGAAGGGCACGCCCGGAAGACTGATAGTTGTGCCTCGATCAGTCTCGACGATGAACGCGGGTGCCGTTCCGTTAGGATTTTTCACAACGATAGCGCCACTTGGTATCTGTGCTTGGCGCTCGTTGTTCTTCGTGAGGATGAATCCACGTTTCTGGAACCGTTCTCGAAGCTCTGTTAGCGAATCGTGGTCAGTCACAACTTCACGCCCGGTCACCTTTGCGATTGCCTCTCGGGTTAGATCGTCCTGTGTGGGACCAATACCGCCCCCGGTGATTACGACGTCGGAGCGGTCGAGTGCCCGATCTAGAGTGGCGACCATGCGATCGAGGTTGTCGCCGACAGTTGTCATGTAAAACAGATTCACTCCGCTCTCAGCCAATTGCTGTGCGATCCATGACGCGTTCGTGTCGACGATCTGGCCGAGAAGCAGTTCCGAGCCGATAGAAACGATTTCTGCATTCATATGAGAGTTGTGATCCTGACAGGTTGCGCCGATTGGGCACGGTGATGTTTTTTGAGGTTCAAGCTAGTGCCGAATTCGTTTCGGGTCAATAAATGTATCGCAGTTTCGGGTGTGTCAAACCACTTGACTTAATTAGAACATACGTTCGATAATAGAACGATAGTTCTGAAATCAGTGCGAAAGTGAAAGATAGCTAGTTCTGAAGAGGTCAAGATGAGTCAGGCAATCGCACCAGAATTCACGCCGGTCAGGCCTGTTACACCGGAAACCCCTCTGGATTATGATCCTGTGTTTTTGGGCGCCGGAGGTTTTGGCTGTGATGTTGTTGGGACCAGTAACAACGGACTGAACGCTGCCTTGGGACAGATCGTTCAGCGTGTCACCAATCGTGACGGTTACGGGGCAATGACTATTAAGGTCGATCTTGAACAGGGTGAGAGTGTGCAGGATTTTTCGACACGGCTGCGAATGCTCCTCATGTTTATGAACCGCGATAGGGGTTCGATTTCTGCCACTGTCTCCCCCTCTTTTAAGAATGACACCTACCCGATGATGCTGGCCCTGGTGCAAGGGTTTCAGAGATCCGGTGCAAGTGAGGATTGGCGTCCAGATGGACCTCGATCTATTCGCATGGGCAACGCTCGACACTTGTTTGTGAGCGTGGATATGCCGGTAGTGGACCGTAGTCCTTCGCCCGACACACTTATCGAGATTGTCGCAGCTCACAGGGTGAGTGCTTCTTGGTATGACCAGCGTGTGCGGCCGAGAGCTGTTTCCTCTGGATTGACCACGGTGATGTTCGGGGTGCCATCTGCGCCTGGAATTCACTCTAGTTCTGATTCGGAATACGCCAACTCGATCTTTAAACGAGAGCGGTCTAAGAACCTGGCGGGCAGGTCCGGCGGGCTTCATTTCTTACGTCAATTGAACCGTGCCGCTACTGCGGCTGTCTAAGTTCTTCCCACTTTTATTCGACTTAATTCGGAGGCTCTTCATTGGTAATGACACTTGGTCCTGTAACTCCTTTCACTCTGGCTCCTGTCAGGTCTGACACGCTGCCAGAACATACTCGATACAAAGATGATGGGTGCGAAGCTTCGGCGACTTGCCTGGCGTGTCCATTGCCGCTGTGTAAGTTCGACGATCCAGGCCGGTTGCAGCGTGAGAGTCGTAGAACTCGCGACGATGAAATCTTCGAACTGCGTCAAAACAAAGTCCCGGTTGCAGATATTGCTGAACGTTTTGGGATTAGCACTCGAACTGTTCACCGAATCGTCCAACGCGGTGGTGCTACACCGGTATCGGTGACCGAAGAGGATGGCGGTCCGCTGATCTCGCTCAGCGAGTTGGCTGAGCGCTCGCTGTTTCGCGCGCGCACACCGTTTTCTGATCTGGTTTTTTGAAGGATCTTCCGTATTCAGATCGAACTGATTGGTTTGTGAGATGACGGTTCAGGCGGAATGACATCGCTAAACTATCAGTATGACCACTGCCTCGAACATTCCGGATCGTCCGCGACTACGATCTGTCGAAGTAAACCGCATATCTCACGAGGGAAGCGACTTCTTCATGTTGAAAGACCCTCTGCAACTCAACGAACAGTCTTTAGTGGTACCGGTGCAGGCCGTGCCATATCTACAGAGTATGGATGGCACGAACACTGTTGAAGAGATTGTCGAAGTTGCACTTGGCATAGGTGCGCAACCGATCTCGAAAGAAATTTTCATTGACTTGCTGCATCGCCTCGATGAAATGATGCTGTTGGAAAACGGCGCGTACGTCTATGAAGTCCAACGTCATATCGAGGAGTATCGGGGACTGCCGGCACGTAATCCAGCATTGGCCGATGTCGCATACCCGGGTAACACCGAAGATCTCAGAGGGTATCTAGATGGATTTGCATTTCCCTATATGAGTCCTGGCGACGCGCCGAACGGACAGAGGCAAGTCGACCTGAGCTCAGGTGAACTGAAGGCGATCATTTCACCTCACATCGACTTTGAGCG
>CAYTAO010000107.1:0-4875 GCA_964435915.1 uncultured Dehalococcoidales bacterium | reverse complement strand
TCAAGATGTCGAACTGTTCGTGGTATTCGGTACCGACCACAACGGAGATAGACCACGACTCACACTCACAAATCAGGACTACCAGACACCACTGGGCTCACTCCAGACGGATTCAGAGTTAATCGATGAACTCGCGATGATCCTCTCCACCGACGACTCGGAAGCTGATCACCCATTCGGAGATGAACTCAATCACGTTAACGAGCACTCGATCGAGTTGACCACGGTATGGCTCCACCGCGCTCTTGGTCAGTCGAATGCGAAAATGTTGCCTGTACTCTGTGGGTCGTTCGGGCGGTTGCTCACGGACGATGCTTCAGATCCCGCCGAACACCCACAAATCTCAGCTGTGATCGGTCTTTTGCAGGAAGTCGCAAGCCGCCGCCGCACAGTATTTATAGCTGCCGCAGATCTAGCTCATGTCGGACCGGCTTTCGGTGATGCCGAGCTGATGCCTGTCGATTCTGTGGGTAGGCAACGAGTTCAATCTGAAGATGAAGTCCTGTTGAAATCGATCATTAACGGAGATCGCCAGGCTTTCTTTGAGTCGATAAAAAACGTTTCAGATCGAAATAAAATCTGCGGTCTGGCACCGATATACATGACGCTGTGGGCATCAAGAGCTACAACCGGAGCATGGAACGGGTACCAGCAGTGCCAGGCCGACGAGGCTGACACCTCATTTGTATCGATAGCTGGCGCGGCACTTTACTAAGATTGCATTTAACTTTTGACCGCTGGCAGTAACAGCGGAGCAGAACTACTTGGCTGTCGTCTCGATCTGGGTCGTGCCGCTGACCAACTCCCCGGTTGCCTGGTACAGCGCCCGCTCAACGATATTCATTGCTCGATCGGCGACTCTCTCCACGTTGTGAGCAACCCACATCAGGTAAGTTGCACGCTCGGCGTTAGCGGGTGCAGCCTTGACAAGTTCCATGAGGTCGGCCTGTACCTTGGCATAGAGATCGTCGACCTCGTCATCGTCTTTTTCAAGCTCTATGCTCGTCGTGCGAACGTGATCTGGGTCTCGGCTGATGAAGGCTTCGAGAGCACGCTTCAGCATGTTCACAGCCATGTCACCCATTCGAGGAATATCAATCAATTCCTTGAGCGGCGGCTGTTCACCCATTGTGATGCTGATTTTGGCGATACCCTCGGCGTAGTCACCAATTCGTTCGAGCTCGCCAGCAATGTGAAGTGCCGAGATAATCCGTCGAAGGTCACCCGCCATCGGGGCCTCACGCCTGATTAACTCAACACAGGATCGCTCGATCTCCAACTCGGTCTTATCGATGTGGTCGTCTTCATCAATAACCTTCTGAGAGCGTTCGATGTCGCGGTTCTTCAGCGCGTTCAATGCGTTGAAAATTGCCTGTTCAACAAGCCCGCTCATCAGAATAAGTTCGGCTTCAAGCCTGCCCAGATCTCTGTCGAAATCCTGTCGACCGCTCGGAATTATGCTTCCCTGTTCGTTCATGATCGCTACAGTCTACCTTGGTCTTTTGCTAGCCAATACGACCAGTTACGTAAGCTTCTGTACGCTCGTCTTTCGGATTCCCGAAAACCTGTTCATTAGTTCCATATTCAATCATGCGGCCGATCCGTTCTTCACCAGCCATCATCACAGCTGCGTAGTTGGAAATTCGTGTCGCCTGCTGCATATTGTGAGTGACGATGATGATCGTAACCTCGTTGGAGAGTTCCTGTATCAGCGCCTCAATGGCCTGGGTTGAAATTGGGTCGAGAGAGGAAGCCGGTTCGTCCATAAGAACGATTTCCGGGTTTACCGCGAGTGCCCTGGCGATACATATTCGTTGCTGCTGACCACCTGAGACGCTGAGTCCGCTTTCGTTCAGCCGGTCTTTTACCTCGTCCCAGACAGCTGCGCGGCGCAGTGATGTCTCGACCAACTCGTCGAGGTCCTCCGTCATCCCGTTAATCCGTGGCCCGAACGCCACGTTCTCATAAATGCTCTTAGGAAATGGGTTTGGGCGCTGGAACACCATACCGATTCGGAACCGTATTTCAGTGGGATCGACCTCGGGTGCATAGATGTTCTGCCCTGCGAAACTCACACTGCCTTTGCCCGAGGCGCTCGGGATGAGATCATTCATACGGTTGAAGCAGCGTAGTCGCGTGCTTTTACCGCAGCCTGAAGGTCCGATTAGCGATACGACACTGTTCTTTGGCACCTGGAGCGAAACATTGGTGATGGCAGTATTGTCGCCGTATGCCACGGAAAGATCACGCGCCTCGAGGATAGGCTCGATGTCGTCGAACCTGAAAATATTTTCAGCCGATCCTTCCTCGGACAGTAGATCGGTGTCATTTATCGCCATTAATTACTCCGCACATGTGCCTGAATGTGAAGTGTTCGTCGTCTGGCTTCAAGAGTAGTTGCGCAACGTTAACAGAATGAAAGAAGCATGAACAGACATTCGTACACTCCAATTCATTGAACCTAGGCGTCGATCTCTACCGCGGCAGTCGCCCAGCCAAACTTGGCCCTTCGTATGCCACTGCCCGTTTTGGGCGAGTCAAACTTACGGAAATCCTTGAACGGTGTTTCTTTGGAGCGTTCTGAAATTCTTTTAGCTTCTTCGGTGTACCCGTGAGTCTTGAACCCACGTGTGAACAACCAGTTCAAGTTCATGAAGATCGGCCCGCGCCTGATCATAGCTTCGCTTTCAGCGTCGTATGATGACTCCGATGCAGAGACACTCGGCACCGGGGACGGTCGCCAGAAGAGTTTCACATCGGTGAAGTATCGTTCCATCACACTGGCGATTTGATCCTTCGGAGTTCTCGCTAGTATCAGAGGCAATATCGCCCGACAGACAGTGTCGTATCGGGTGATTGTTCAGCGCCATACAGATACGTGTAGTGATCGCGGCTAGAGTCCCAGCACCGTTCGTTTAGTGGTGCTGTGGTCATGGCGGCGTGTTGATTCGCAGTCGTAGCAGCCTCAGTTTTTTTGAGTGCTGCATACGTGCAAGCGTTGGCCATGTATAAACATATACGTAGTTCATGAACCGCTCGATGACCACGACCTGTTCCTCTTAAGGAGGGTGCGGTAGTCGAAGCTTTTTCCACGAATGATGTTGTACCGGTCGAGTTTGCGATTCGCCCATAAAATGCCGACCCGTCCCGGATTTGATAGTCCGAGCGAGCGATCAAACGACTGATTGTTATCGGTGCCTGTATCGTAAGGCGAAACGATCCCAATTAGGCCCGATTAATCGGCGTCTCGCTCTCGACTCAGCCAATTGTAGTAAGACCGTACCTTCGGCAAATTAGCTAGAAAGAACCTTGAGCTCGCCGGTTCGCAGCCATAACTCCTCGAGAGCATGTCCCAGAACAGGTGGCTGGATAATCCAGGAGTGCCGACGTCGTCACTCTCCGAAACGACTCTGCCCGTAAATGGCGCTCATAATCGCACCTCGCTTCCTGCCCCAGTAGGTCAGATGCCCAATAAAACCATCGTCCTGCTGCGAGGTAAGCAACGAATCGAGTTCTGCGATTGCCATTGCAGGATGAAGCCGTCTCAGTGCAATGATATGAAAGTAGGAATCCCAGAACCACTGCAAGTGATATCGACCCTTTCACCGTATCGAATATTCGGACTGCACCTTGTAGAAGGAGTCATATCCGGTTCGACGATTGGCGATCAACCGTACCAGAGCCTTTCTTCAAGGCTTCCTTCGCAATTTGGTTCTACTAGTGGCGGTTGGCTTGTAATCACGAATCTGAGTTTAGGTACCGGTCGTCGGTATGTCATGTGCCAATTTCGATTTGCGTTGCTAAACTTAATGTCTACCCAGTTAGTCTCCCTCTTATGACCACCTCTCCGTCTACCTCCTCTGGGCCGACGGCAACCGACGCTTCTGAAGCTCCTGCCGCGCTCCCTTCCATACTCGAACTCTCACGTGATGAACTCACTTCGACAATGCTCGAAATGGGGGAAAAGAAATTCCGTGCCAACCAACTCTGGCGCTCGATCTATCACGAGACAGCGGAGAGCTTCGACCAGATGTCTACTCTCAGCAAGCCGTTCCGCGCTACTCTGAAGTCTAAGTATTCAATCTCGCCCCTCACCGAGGTGATGTCGCTCACGTCCGCAGACGATTCGACAAGTAAATCTCTATTCCGACTACACGACGGTGAACTGATTGAAACAGTGATGATGCGTTATGAAACCGACGGTCACCGCCGGAATCGTAAGACTGCGTGTATATCAACCCAGGCAGGCTGCGCACTCGGATGTACGTTCTGCGCAACAGGTCAACAGGGTCTCAGGCGTAATCTGACCGTTGGTGAGATCGTTGCCCAAGTCATCGATATGCAGCGCATTGCGTACTCCGAAGATGAAAGCCAGGTTGAATCCGGTAAACGGACCAAAGGCGAGTTACAGGGTGTAACAAACGTCGTGTTCATGGGCATGGGCGAACCTCTTGCGAACTACGAGAATACGATGGCTGCCATTCGAGTTCTGAACGACGGGCAGGGCCTGAACATCGGTGCTCGCCATATTACAGTCTCGACCGTCGGTCTAATTCCGCAAATATTGCAACTTGCCGATGAAGACCTCCAGATCAATCTGGCGATTTCTTTGCACGCTCCCGATAACACGACTCGATCTCAGTCGATGCCCATCAACCAGCGGTACCCGGTCGAAGATCTGATTCGAGCTTGCCATAAGTATGCCGACAAGACGAAGCGACGGATTTTCTTCGAGTACGTACTCCTTAAAGAGCAGAATGACTCGTTAGAGCAGGCCCAGAAGTTAGGGCGTTTGTTGAACGGATTGCACTGCCTCGTGAACCTGATTCCCGTAAATCCGACCAAGGAAGGTCCGTTCGATCGGACTGATTTGGC
>CAYTAO010000106.1:0-5206 GCA_964435915.1 uncultured Dehalococcoidales bacterium | reverse complement strand
GCAGACGCGGCGACTCGCAAATACGATCTACTTCTCAAGGGCGGACGAGTAATCGATCCTGCCAACAACATCGACGGGCAATTTGATGTTGCCACGTCTGGGGGTCATATAGCCCTTGTCGACAAGGACATCTCCCCTGCCCTAGCACGCACGGTTGCCAATGTATCGGGCCTCGTTGTCACGCCGGGACTTGTAGACCTCCATGCCCACTTCTACGGTTACGACGGCACGGTTTCCCCCGATGCTCACTGCTTGCCCGAAGGCACGACAACGGCGGTTGATGCAGGCGGTTCGGGACATCTGACTTTTGATGATTTCAACGAGTTCGTAATTGCCCCGGCAATCACCAATGTATTCGCTCTGCTGAACATCTCTGGTGAAGGAATGGTCGGCCAGCCCGAGCAAGACCTTGAGGGAATGGATGCCGAGTTAACGGCAGCAAAGATCGAACAACGGCCCGACAAAATTGTTGGCGTCAAGGTTGCGCATTACATGGGCCCGGGTTGGGAGCCGCTCGACCGAGGCATACAGGCCGCAGAAGACGCCGATGTGTTCCTAATGGTTGACCAGTCGCCGATTCACACGCGACCGATGAACGAGATGGTTCTTGATCACCTCCGCCCGGGCGACATGGTGACTCACTGCTATGCATTGAGCAAGCCAATGACTGATGTCAACGACAAGGTAAAGCCATACTTCTTCGAGTCACGTGAACGAGGTGTCAAATACGACGTGGGTCATGGCGGAGGAAGTTTTTCATTTCGTATCGCCAAGGCTGCCATTGAACAGGGATTTCTACCCGACACCGTTTCAACCGACATGCACCGTTCAAGCATTATGGGGAACCTTGCCACAATGCCAGAAACTATGACAAAGCTGATGGCGATGGGGATGGAACTCCCCGATATCGTCAACCGCTCGACATGGGTACCTGCGCAGGCAATTGGGCATCCGGAACTCGGGAACCTTGGACAAACAGCTACTGCTGACATTGCAGTGCTGAATATATCCGAGGGTGAGTTTGGTCTTGTCGATAATGGGACAGCGCACCGGGTGTTCAAGACTGACAAGAGAATTGTCTGCGAGATGACGATAAAGAACGGCCGAGTGGTATGGGATAAAAACGGTCGTTCACTCGACGACTGGACAACGACTCCTCCGACCAACCCCGTTCTCTAAAATTAGAAACCTGGGGTCTCAGGAAAAATGACGGACGCTAGTTTCGATGTCATCGTCGTTGGTGCGGGCTCGGCTGGTGCCGCGCTCGCAACACGACTTTCTGAGGATGCTCACCGCCGAGTTCTTTTGATCGAAGCGGGGCACGACTACGCGAACATCGATGACCTGCCCGACGAGATCAGGCAGGGCCACGCTACGGGTACCGATCTTGCGATCGATCCTGACGGGATTCATAACTGGGCTTTCACTGCAAAGGCGACCCCCCTGCAAACAGATATGCCTGTGCCCAGAGGGAAAATCACAGGGGGCACCAGCGCGAGCAACGGGCAGGTGTATTTGCGGCCTATCCCGGAAGATTTCGAATTCTGGGTATCTGAAGGCAACGATGAATGGTCATATGAGAATGTACTCCCGTATCTGAAAAAGCTCGAGAACGACCTCGATATCGTTGATCAGTACCACGGTAACGACGGGCCAATTATCGTCCGCCGTTACCAGCCAGATGAACTTGTTGAAGACCAGGCAGCGTTTATCGAAGCCGTGACCGCTGCGGGATTCTCACAGACGGCTGACCACAATCATCCTGCGTCGAGCGGTGTTGGCCCCCTACCCCTCAACAATCCGGACGGTGTTCGTTGGAGCACAGCGCTCGGGTATCTAACAATGTCTCGCGACCGCCCGAATTTCACGATCAGCGCGGACAGCCACACGACTCGCGTGCTGATCGAAAACAACCGCGCAGTCGGGGTTGAATACGAGAAAAACGGAGAATTACGCCAGTCATTCTCGGACGAAGTTGTGCTCAGTGCAGGCCCGATCGGTTCCCCTCACTTGCTGATGCTCTCTGGTCTGGGGCCGAGTGAACAACTTGAAGCCATAGGCGTCGATGTGATCGCCGATATACGAGGCGTGGGGCAGAATCTTCGAGACCATCCTTCGGTTCATGTCCGGTGGCGCGCCGAAGATGATTTCCAGATGCCTGACGAGGAGGTTGGACCACAGAAAGTTGCATTGCGATATACGGCTCGCGAGTCTGAGCTTCGCAACGACATGATTACCGTGATGAGATGGAGTTCTCCCAACCGAGAGTTCTTGATGAGCGCGGGACTTTATCTCGCGAAGGCGTCGGGCGAGTTAAGACTCGCTTCGGGTAATTCACACCGACAACCAGAGCTTAATTATCACTTGCTGGACCATCCGTACGATCTGTCAAGAATGCGAGATGCGGTTCATATGCAGATCGAGTTCGGAAAACACTCGGCGTACAGCGGAATCCTAAAAGAGCTGATAGATCCAATGCCAAATGACCTGGAGTCGAATGAGTCACTCGATAAGTGGTTGCTGAGCCGCGCCAGCACGATGCACCACGTGAGTTGCACAGCGAGAATGGGTGCTGCGTCTGATCCGATGGCGGTCGTTAGCCAGTACGGACAGGTCCACGGCATCGAGGGGCTACGAGTTGCCGACCTTTCGATCATGCCCGATTGTCCGCGAGCCAACACGAACTCACCAGCGATCATGATCGGCGAGCGCATCGCCGATTTCATGAAGAACTGACGGATTAGCTAAACACCGCGAATTCAGTTATGGGCCAGTACACAGCCCAGACGCGACCAACTAAATTGTCGGCACTGACAAAATCCCAGTTCCGTGAATCAACGGAAACGCTCCTGTTGTCACCAAGTACGAAATACTCACCGTCGGGGACTTGAATCGGATATCGATCGTGGCGCCTGGCAGTTTCAACATCGACCCAGTCTGTTTTAACACCGTTTACGAAAACCGAGCTGCCATCAAGGTCGATCCAGTCTCCCGGGAGACCAATGATCCGCTTTACGAAATCGGCGCTAGATCCGGTTGGTGGGTGGAACACCACGGTATCACCACGCTTAGGGCCGCCGAACAGGTAATCTTCGTCGCCGAATAGGCTGAATGGCGCCTGGGCGTACACGAACCGGTTGACTAGCAGTCGCTCGGACTCGAGCAGCGTCGGCTCCATCGACGAGCCTTCAATGAGGAAGCTCTGTGTCGTCGCCTGCAGCACAAGAAATATCACCACTGCTGTGATGATCGTCTCGGCCGTATCTCGAAGCGCAGATCGCATGAGTATCCCTATAGCTGGTCGCAAAGCCTGGCACGATTAATAGCGCTATTACGAATATAACAAGCCACAGCCCAGTTTCACGTAATCGCCAAGTAACGATTCTGCTGGTGAATATCGAGTTGATCGATGACTAGTAGCTTTGACCTACTGAACCATCCAGACTCAAAAATTACCAGTTTCGACAAACAACGACTAATTCAACCGACCCGTGACGGAGACTACGACGCATTCAATCGTCTCGTAGTCGAGTACCTGAACGCGGTATTCGCAATAAGTGGCAAGTAGTTCAGGTCAAATCATGGAGAGATGCGGCTGACACCGTAAAATCTCACCACTCGAGGGAGGATCCCATTACTGGGTCCACCTTTTTTTGCCCGTAATCTTTTGCCAACGCTTACAATCTTGGACATATGATCACTAGTGGCCAGACACAGGCACTGTTGTCGTAGTCGCTCTTTAGCGCTACGTAGGGGAAGTTCGTATGGTCCTTAGCGACCGATCAATAAAAGAAGCAATTGAATCCGGAACTATCGGAATAGAGCCGTACTCTTTACGGGACGTTCAACCCGCCAGCGTAGATTTTCATCTGGCTGACAAAATTCTCGTATTCCGCAACTCCACCCTCCCCTTCATCGATTTGCGTAAGGAAGTCCCGAACCTGACTGACGAAGTGACGATTGAAGACGACGAACCGTTCATGTTGCACCCCGGGGAGTTCGTACTCGGCAGCACCCTCGAAAGGCTGACATTGTCGAACAGCCTCGTTGCCCGAATCGAAGGCAAGAGTTCACTTGGACGCCTTGGCTTGATGATCCATTCGACTGCAGGCTTCATCGATCCCGGCTGGTCGGGGAACCTGACCCTCGAGCTGGCGAATGTTTCGCGACTGCCGATCACCCTGTACTCGGGCATGCGCATCGGTCAGATTTCTTTTCAAGAGATGACAACTGAGGTCGATTTTCCTTATGGATCCAAAGAACTCAGCAGTCGATACCAGGGGCAAGAGTCACCTACTGCCAGTCGTGCACATCTCGACTTCGACAACCACATCAAGCGGTCGTAAGGGCTAACGATCGAGGTCGCCGTGAGGTGTCGTAATTACTAATCCACTGGATCGAGCATTCGAGCTTGCCGAACAGGTGAAAGGCGGAGTCGCTCCGCGTCCGCCGGTTGGTGCTGTTGTGGTTTTGAACGATGAGGTTGTCGGTGAAGGAGCCACAGAACCTCGACCGGGTCGACACGCCGAGCCAGTCGCGCTGGCACAAGCGGGTGAAAGAGCAAGGGGATCCACACTTTACTGCTCGCTGGAACCTCACGCATTTCAGGGGGTTGCGCCTCCCTGCACAGAACTCATTCTTCGAGCTGGAATTTCCAGAGTCGTCGCCCCACTAGAAGATCCGAATCCGAGGGTTTCAGGTAATGGATTTCGTCAGCTGCGTGCAGCTGGGATCGAGGTTTTGGTTGAATCAACCGAAACGCAACTGCGGCGTGCTGGACTCCTGATAGAAGGATTCGCACATCATCTGAGAACGCGTCGACCGCTAGTTACGTTGAAGTTAGCAACCAGTCTCGATGGCAAGATTGCGACTCGTACAGGGGAGTCACAATGGATCACGAACAAAGCGTCACGGGCACGGGTTCATGAAATGAGACGCCAGACAGACGCGTTGGTTACCGGCATCGGGACCGTTTTATTGGACAATCCACGTCTTACTGGACGTGATGAACAAGGACCGCCAACACGGCAGCCGCAACTACGAGGTGTTGTCGATACGAAGCGGCGCATGCCCTCAACTCCTAAGCTTCTGAGCGAGCCGGGTGAGGTGCTGTGGGTCGTTGGTGACGATATCGATGTGGATCCACCAGCTGAAAATGTCACGGTACTCAAGGAATCTCGCATAAAAGGGAAAGTCGATCTAGCGG
>CAYTAO010000105.1:0-5414 GCA_964435915.1 uncultured Dehalococcoidales bacterium | reverse complement strand
AATTGAAGTAGCTCTGGCAAAAGGCGATACAACTGCACGAGCAGTCAGACAGATAGCGGTAACCGAGCAAACCTATTAACGTTGGCCAAACGAGTACGGTGCTCTTTCGATCGACCAGGCAAGGCGACTGAAGCAACCGGAACAGGAGAACTCAAGGCTCAAGTTTTGGGGGACGGCGGTTTTTTAGGTCGGTGTCCACCTATTCTGATCGCCTGATTAGAACGTAAATTAGAGTCCTTAGATTTTCGAGCAAAGAAACATCCTTGTGCATTTTGATCACAAGGTGAGGTAGAACAGCGAAATGGGTACTGATTACGATTTGAGTGGCAAGACGGCTGTTGTGACGGGCGGGGGGCGTGGAATTGGACGGGCTATTGCACTGGCTTTTGCCGATGCTGGGGCCGATTTGGCGATTGTTGCCCGAACCTTTTCTGAGATAGACGAAGTCGGGGAGCTCATTCGCAAAAAAGGCTGCAAGGGTGTTCCGGTGACCGCTGATTTGACGATTCCGGAAAACGTGGATGCTGCCGTGAAGGTGATTACGTACGAGTTCGGACAGGTCGACATTCTCGTAAACAACGCGGGTGGTGCGACCAGTCGATCTAAAATCACAGAGTCGAGGCGTGACGATTGGCTCGCGGCGGTTCGGTTAAATATCGATAGTGTTTACCTGATGACGGCAGCGCTTGTTTCTTCGATGAAGCGAGGCTCAAAAATCATCAACATTGGTTCTGGAATGGGGCACAGCTCGGGTAACTCGAACTCTTCCTACCGGGTGGGTAAGGCCGGTGTGTGGATGCTTACCCAGTGCATGTCCGAGGAGTTCTGGGAGCAGGGCATCGAAGTGAACGAGCTGGTTCCGGGACCAGTTATTACTGATGCAACCAAGGACTTCATGGAGGTCGGTGGTCGACCTCCGTTTGCTGCCAGTGAGCGGGTGAAGACTCCGGAAGAGGTTGCTCCGCTGGCTTTGTGGCTGGCTTCGCAGAAACTGGGTGGCCCGACGGGTCAGTCGTTCAGTCTAGCTAGACGACCCATCTAGTCGCTATCGCTATTGAGCGACACTCCTTCAAATCCGCAGGAAGCACATTCCTGGAAGAAATCCCAGAGCCCGGTGATTCGCACCGTATCGACCTCGGTCTCGTGAGCGGCCGCCACATGAATTGCGGTCTCATACGCTAAAGATTTATCCGAAAATACCGTTGCGACGATTCCATTAACATGAATATTGCTGTTGAATTCGGCAGGTTCATGTGTGTCTACGTTACACAAGTAATAGCCTCGAGTTATCCGTTTTGTTTTGCTCTCGACACCTGCTTCAATTTTGCTAACGGACTGCGCAACACCCATCGGTATAAGGCAGCCCTATGCGACGAGATCCAATCACTAAACGACACCAATCAACATCCAGTGTACGGTTGACGTACAACTTCAACTCTGCTGGCGCGCGTACCGGCTAGTGCATGTGCCCAGTAACTTGCCCACAAACGGTTCAATATGACGAAGGATGGAGGGTTACTAATCCTTGTCTTAAACTCTATTTGCAGTACGGATTGGCACGACGCGTAATCAGCGGACACGCGATAAACAGAACTCTCACTCACATGGATAGGGAGAAGCTACATCGATCAGCCCGTGACGGCGCCAGTTGAGGCGGGGTTTACCAGCTTGATGTACTTGCTGAGGACGCCTTTGGTGTAAGGCGGAGACTTTGGCTGCCACTTGGCGAGTCGGGCTTTAATTTCTTCGTCGCTGATTTTGACGTTGAGTTCGAAATCGTCGAGATTTACTTCGATCTGGTCGCCATCCTGCACGGCAGCGATTGGCCCACCAACAGCGGCTTCGGGACCGATGTGGCCGATCATAGATCCATGGGATGCCCCGGAGAATCGACCATCGGTCATGAGAAGCACTTTTTCACCGAGTCCCTGTCCGACAAGCGCGGCCGTTACCGACAGCATTTCTCGCATGCCAGGTCCGCCCTTGGGCCCTTCGTAGCGGATAACGATTGCGTCGCCCTCGTTAATCTCTCGCTTCTGCAGGGCCTCCATCACGCCTTCTTCGCTATCGAAGACCTTTGCAGGTCCACCGAAGGTCTGGCCGAACTGGTGGCCAGCGACCTTGAGCACACAGCCATCGGGTGCGAGGTTGCCGAAGAGAGTGACGAGTCCGCCTGTGGTCGAGATCGGATCTTCGATTGAGTGGAGAACGCTGGTTGGCTCGGGAACTTTCACGTCTGCGAGGTTCTCGGCGATGGTCCTCCCGGTAACCGTCACGCAATCGCCGTGAAGAAGGCCAGCGTCGAGGAGCCGTTTCATTACGATAGGGATTCCACCGAGTCGGTCGATGTCGAGCATCACGTAGTCGCCGCCGGGCTTCATGTTTGCGATGAGTGGAGTGCGCATTGAGATGTCGTGGATGTCTTTGAGGGTTAGCTCAACTCCCATTTCATGCGCGATTGCCGGGAGATGCAACGTGGTGTTGGTCGAACCACCCATCGCAACAACAACCGTCACTGCGTTCTCGAACGCTTTTCGGGTGAGGATGTCGGAAGGTCGGATATTTTTTTCGAGCAGGTTCATCACGGCGTGACCGGCTTCGCGTGAAGACGCAGCTTTGCGTTGGTCAACGTTTGGCTCGGAAGCGGAGCCGGGGATAGAGAGACCGAGTGCCTCACCGATGGACGACATGGTGTTGGCGGTGAACATACCGCCGCATGATCCGGAGCCGGGACAGGCGTGGTTTTCGATTGCGAAGAGTTCCTCGGCGTCGATCTGGCCGGTCTGGTACTGCCCGACAGCCTCGAACACGTTCTGTATCTGGATATCTTCGCCGTGCAGTGAACCGGGCATGATTGAACCACCGTAGATGAACACAGAAGGCACATTGAGGCGCGCCATCGACATCATTCCACCTGGGAGTGACTTGTCACAGCCAGCAACAACGACTAGCCCATCGTAGCGTTCTGCAAAAACAACTGTTTCGATCGAGTCGGCAATGACTTCGCGAGAGACCAGCGAGCCTCGCATGCCTTCGGTTCCCATTGAAATAGCGTCGGAAACGGTGATTGTTCCGAAAGTGAAGGGAGTGCCGCTGGCTGCGAAAACGCCTCTTTTCACTTCTTCAACGAGTGGCGCGATGCCGGAGTTACAGGGTGTCACTTCGTTGTGGGTGGAAGCGATCCCCACGAAGGGGGCGGCGATGTCCTTGTCGCTGAGTCCCATGGCCTTCATCATCGAGCGGTGGGGTGCTCGGATGGCGCCTTCGGTGGTCTCCCATGATCGCCATTTACCGGGTGCTCGCCTGGCAGCGCGTGAGGAGTCGAGTTTTTCTTGTGGATCGCTTGTTGTGGTCATTTTGGTTATTTGGCTGATGCTGGTGTTTCGAACTAGATTCACTGTGTTTTTGGACGGACGCGTAATGGTACACGGCGAGTAGTGGATTTTCGTTGAACACTTTTGGTGAGGATACAGGGCTCATATACTGTCAGACATTCGCGAAGAAACGTCACTAACATCTGGGGAGAGGTTATTTTGGTTTCGAACACGATTGAAATGGTTGCTGACGATCTGTTTTTTCCTGAGGGTCCGCGGTGGCGGGCTGATGAGAAGAAGCTGTACTTCAGCGATGTGATGGCAAGTAAAGTTTCACGAGTTAACGAGGATGGCGCTGTTGAGATCGTGTTCGAGCCCGGAGAATTTCCTAGTGGACTCGGATTTCTCGCAAACGGTGACTTGTTGGTTGTGGCGACCGATAGTCGGGAGATTGTTCGGCTTGCAGCTGATTTTGTGGCAGCTGGTGGGGCTGCTCGGTCTGACTCGATGCACCATGCCGATGTTTCGACCCCTCACGAAACGGGGAATAACGACATGGTGGTGGCTCCGAACGGCACTGCCTACGCGGGTGCGTATCTGGCGGGCTTGAGTGAAGAAGTGCCACCTGGGCCGGCAAATCCGCCTCAGTTCGGCAATCTTGTAATGGCTCGGCCTGATGGTTCGTCGCAGGTGGTTGCGGATCGGGTTTGCTTTCCGAATGGCGGTGCGATTACGCCTGACGGCAAAACTCTAATCGTTGCGGAGACGTTCGCATTTACTCTGACTGCATGGGACATCAACGACGATGGAACGCTTTCGAATCGTCGGCCGTGGGCGAACCTAGCTGCACCTACCGACGGGATTAGCCTTGATGCCGAGGGCTGTATCTGGGTGGCGTGTCCGTACTTTTCGTACGGTGATTCTGGCGGTTGGGTTCGGGTGGCCGATGGGGGAGAAATCAAGCAGGTTATTACGTTAGAAGATGCCGATAAAAGTGCCTACGCCTGCATGCTTGGCGGGGCAGATGGACACGACTTGTACCTGTGCGAATCGACGGTGTTGGGCAAGGATCGATTTCAGGGTGATGGACGGATTCGACGTGTGAGGGTTGATGTACCGGGGGCTGAGAATCAGTTCTAGGGCACCAAAAGCCCTCGATCAGGGAATCCTGATCGAGGGCTTTTGATTTTTTAGGTAGACAACTACACCATCGAGATGCGCGGTCCGTTAAACCTTGTCGACATCAGGTTCATCCGCTTCGTCCACATCCGCTGAGTCTGCAATCTCAACTTCGGATACTTCGATCGTGATGAAATTAAATTCGATTTCGACTGCTGTTCCTGGCTGGATAGTAGCGAATGTCACCGAGCCGTTGTCACTGATTTGAGTCTAACTTGCAATTGTGAAGGTGGACAAAATGCCAACGCTCTTGCTCAGAGTGATCGTGTGCGTAATCGCGTCGATTGCCGACACGATACCGATCGTATCTTGCTCAATGCTGACACCGCGTTCATTCGGGCGAGTGAACTGAATCATTGAACTGTGGGAAGGTTCAGGTTCGTAGATGACTTTTACTTCCATGCCAGCGACGAGTTCGAAGATGTTGGCAGAAGAGAGTTCTATTCCTTTGGCCTTGATCTCGGTTTGCTCGTAGATATTTATGGTGAGTTGGACGCCGTTTTCGGCGTCGACAGTCAATGAAGATTCGTTGGTATCGATGCTGAAGATTATTCCCTCGACCTTCGCTATACAAGGAGCCAGTGAAGCAACGAAATCGTCATTCCCAAGTGTTAGCTCAACAGAGTCTCCTACCTGAAGCACTGCTGAGCCGGCTATCGTTTCCAGTGCATCGACGTTCACGTCGTCTAGGTTGAAGGTTTTTGTGTTGCCATCGATTAACTGGACAGTAACTTCACCCGAAACAGAATCGACGTTCTATAGAATTCCGGTTACCAGTGCGGCATCGGCGTTTTGCGGATTCGCACTGGGCAGATTAGTGTCATGCAAGTCGGTGCTTTGCAGATCGGCACAGCCGACGGCCGCTGCCGCAGTTATTAGACCGATAACATCCCAGCAATTTTTGAATCTGGGAAGAAATGT
>CAYTAO010000104.1:0-5592 GCA_964435915.1 uncultured Dehalococcoidales bacterium | reverse complement strand
GGAAGGTCGCTGCGGAGGAATTTCGATTCACGCGAGTAACGCACGCCGCATCACCAGATATTAATCGATTTCTATCACTGATCGAAGACGGTCGTATTAGCCAAGACTTTGCCATGCATCGAACTGAGACAGGGTCGGCGCGCGATCATGGTTTTCTGTTCAGGATTATCGATGGGTACCAGTCATCATTGTTCGCATACATTCGCAACTACGACTTGTCTGCCGAACAATGATCTCCAAGGTCGTAGTCAGATGTTCTGATGAGAATTTTCTAAGCGTTCTTCCAGGCCGACAATCTAGATGTTGGTGAATATTCCGCTATGACTATGGATGAATCAGAGGTGGTGTTTATTGCATAATACGACGCCACAAACGGGAACCTGAAGATCGCTCACTATTTTCCCTCGCAGATAACCGCGTCGTCGTTCGCTGCAAGCTTGAGCAGCATTTCGTACGGGTAAATTCCCGAATCGTGGCCATCTGTCCATAGGAACTGGATTGCGTACTTTCCAACTATCAGGTGGTCAGCGGCAATGATGTCCTCAGGTACAGCCGAAACTACCAGTAATGGCCGACCCGTCATCTCCTCAACACAGGCAGCGCATGCGCACTGCAGCCTCAGGTATCGATACGGGTAGGTGCAGACTCGACCGTTGTCCCACGTTATCTGCACACCTATCCCGGTCATATCGACCTGAGTCGGCACACTCTTCACGTTTCCTGAATACTCGCTATTCATCGGCGACATAGATTATTTGTGCTTTCGTCTTGTTTTGGCTGTTTTGGCGTAATTGCGGCGATACGGGGATGGCTACGGGCCCAGTTTGACGTAGACTGCCACCCACACGCTCATGGCGAACCGTGGTTTTGCCGCTGCGTAGCGTGTTTATGTTTATTCACAGTAGAGGATTACCGCCAGATGGTAAACGAAACGATAAAAGTCGGTTTCATTGGGGCAGGAGCTAACACGGCGAAACGGCACATTCCCGGACTGCGTGCCATGCAGGGAGTCGAGTTTGTGGGAGTGGCCAACCGATCAGTAGCGTCGAGCCAGATAGCTGCCGACAAGTACGAACTCGGTGAGGCGTACCCGACCTGGCTTGATCTGGTCGAATCTCCCGATATCGACGCGATATGCATTGGCACCTGGCCATACATGCACTCCACCATCACGCTGACAGCCCTTGAAAATGGCAAGCACGTCCTGTGTGAGGCTCGAATGGCAATGAACTCATCGGAAGGACGGGATATGCTCGCAGCATCGCTTGCGAACCCTGACCTGCTCACACAGATCGTGCCGCCGCCACACCTGATGGTATGCGAGCAACACGTCATCGACCTGATTGCTGATGGTTATGTTGGTGATATCGTCAACGTAAATGCGTGGATTACAGCAGACAGTGCGTTCCCAAATTCCGATGCCGACACTCACTGGCGACACCGTCGAGAATTATCCGGCAACAACGTGATGACTACCGGTATCTGGTACGAGAACATCATGCGACTCGTCGGCACTGCAAGCTCGGTGTCCGCGAACGCACAGGTCGTAGTACCACACCGCCGCGGCTGGGACGGAACCCGTGAGCAAATGACAATTCCCGATCAGCTTGATGCCATCTACACACTGCACAATGGCGGACTCGTCAACCTGTCTGTGACTACGGCCTCTGGCCCGTTCCTGCCCGCTAACCAGATCTGGATATTCGGAACAGAAGGCACAATTCATATTCAAACAGGCGGTTCCAGCGAAGATCCGGTAGTTACCGGAGGTCGCAAGGGCGATGACGCCATGTCTGAGATTACGGTGCCAGATGACAAGCGCGGAAGCTGGCGAGTTGAGGAAGAGTTCATCAACGCGATTCGCGGAATAGAACCGGTCACCCGATCGAACTTCACCGACTCGTTGAAGTACATGGAATTCACCGATGCCCTCCAAGAGTCGTGGCAGACAGGCATGCGGGTTTACCTCCCCAGCTCGTAACCCTCGCCCTGTGTCTCATGTCGCTGTTCCGCCACCTCTGAGGAAGGTGGTATTTGATATCTCCGATGAATAATAGAAGTAGTCCCGGTATAAACAGCCGGGGGTTGCCAACGGGATTTGTAAACACTTTTTGCTGTTTATGGGGTTGAATCACCCTATCTGGTTCACAAATTAACAGACAGTATGGATGGCTAATTAATAGCCTTTCCATCAACTCAAACTGGAAAAATATTAGGGCTCAAGGAGCAACTAAGGCTAGACGGTTAGTGCTTGTCGATCAGTTCTCCTTTTTCACTTACGAGTAGTGATGAGGGTACCTATGACGCTTTTTCGTCGCCGGGAACACGCGGTGACCCGATAAGCTGCTAAACGGCGGTCAATAATTTGAACATCTCTTCTAAAATCCCCGCGAACATCTGACCAGTTTAGATCCACGTCAGGATTGCCCCTTTTGTGCTACGCTCCGATTGTGGGCAATTCTATGGATCTCGCATCACTAACCGGCTGGATAACTATTACTTTTGTATCCATCCGATCCACACGAATAATAATGGAGTTTCTAGTTGACGAACGATGCCACAGGAAAAATTGACTTCAACGCTGATATCGGCGAATCATTTGCCGGGTACGAACTTGGCCTAGACAGTGAAATAGTCAAGTACATAACCTCGGCGAACATAGCCACGGGCTTCCATGCTGGTGACCCAGACTGGATGGCTCGAACCGTCTCTCTGGCCATTGAAAATGGCGTTGGAATTGGAGCCCACCCCGCCTATCCCGATCTCGCCGGGTTCGGTCGTCGAAACATGGATTTAACCCCTGTCGAAGTCCATAACGCTGTCACCTATCAGGTCGGTGCGCTTGCCGCGTTTGCACCCGGCAGAAAACTGCAACACGTCAAACCACATGGCGCTCTCTACAATACCGCCGTCCGCGATGCCGCAGTCGCCGAGGCGATCGTGTTGGCGGTGCAGGCATTCGATCCCGATCTCATTCACGTCGTACTAGCAGGATCACATTGGGAATCTATCGCGAGGAAACACGGAGTACGAGTGGCGCGTGAGTGCTACGCCGACCGCGCTGTTACCCCTGAAGGTTCACTTGTTCCGAGATCGCAACCCGGTGCCGTTGTACACGACCCAGAAACGGTGATCGAGCGTTCGCTAAAGCTAGCGACAGAAGGTAAAGTCTCGGCGATCGACGGTACAGAAATTGACTTCTCAGCGGACTCGATATGTCTCCACGGCGATACGGCTGGTGCAGTCGAACTTGCCGAGGCTGTACGAGCTTCGCTTGAGGCAGGCGGAGTCGCCATCACACCAATGGACAAGCTGGTTGCACGTGCCTGAATCGGCCCTTAGTGGTGACCAAACTCGGACGTACCCACGTTTAGTTCCCGCGGGCGATTCAGCGATCCTGATTGAACTGGGTTCGGAGATCGATCCCGAGATTAATTCGCAGGTATTTGCCTTGGCAGACTCGGTAGAATCAGCCGAAATAGCTGCTGTTGTCGAGTTGATACCTACCTATCGTTCGCTTCTTGTCAGCTACGACCCGACCATCAGTAAATACGACGAAATGCGTGCTAGGCTCGATAGTTTTGTAACCGAGTTGGAAGCGATCGTTGAAGCAGCCAGCGAGGCCAGACTCGTCGAACTACCCGTCGTTTACGGTGGCGAGGATGGTCCCGACCTCGAGAGTGTTGCCGAGCATGCTGGCCTGTCGGTTCAGGAAGTAATCGGCATACATTCGGGTATCGACTACCGGGTGTATATGATCGGTTTTGCCCCAGGATTTCCATATCTCGGTGGTCTGGATCAGCGCATTGCAACCCCACGACTAAAAACGCCCCGAATTAGCGTACCTGCCGGCTCGGTAGGCATCGCTGAATCACAGACCGGTGTCTACCCAAACGCGAGCCCCGGGGGCTGGCAGCTAATTGGCAGGACAGCATCGGTGCTTTTTGATGTCACCAAGTCATCCCCGTCGCTAATAACTCCCGGCTCAAAAGTCCGATTCGTCCCGGTGCAATCTCATGGCTAACCCAGTAGACAAGAGTTTCTGCATAGTCCAGGCCGGACCGATGACTCTGGTTCAGGATCGTGGCAGGTACGGTTTTCAACAGTTGGGAGTATCGGTTGGCGGTGCCGTTGATATCGATTCACTTGATCTCGGAAATAAGCTGGTCGACAATGAACAGTCCGCAGCAGTACTGGAGATCATGCTTGGTGGACTTGAGATCGAATTTGCTAGGCGGACGATATTCGCGCTGACCGGCGCTGATGCGAACGCCACGCTGGACGGGGTTCCGCTGGCAGTGAACATTTCGTACGTGGCTCATCCCAAATCTCACCTCGTGTTGGGGATGGTTAGCGGAGGGCTGCGCGCCTATCTCGCGATCAATGGAGGTGTGAGTACTTCAGAAATTCTTGGTTCACGCTCTACCCATATCGCCTCGAAAATTGGCGGGGTAGACGGCCGGCCGCTTGCGGTTGATGACGTGCTGAATATCGGTGAATTGAGCATGTCGAATGTATCAGGGTTAGTTCTCTCTGGTTACGAGCCCGAATCGTCGCAGGTAGACCTACAGAACCTCACGGTTCGCGTAATTCTCGGTCCGCAAGACGACGAATTTTCCAAAGCCGGTATAGAGGCATTCTTGAACACGACCTACACTGTCACAGATCAATCGAATCGACAGGGACTGCGTCTCGACGGCCCTGAAATTGAATCGAGATCTGGCCGTTACGATATCGTCTCGGATGCCGTTGTGAACGGCTCAATTCAGGTTCCAGGAGATGCCAAACCGATCATATTGTTGGCCGACCGCCAGACCACCGGCGGATATGTAAAAATCGCCACGGTAGCAACAGTCGATCTTCCACAACTCGGGCAAGTATCACCCGGCACAAATATCAATTTCGCGGCGATCAGCGTTGAAGAATCACAACGCCTTCTCACCGATCACAGGGAACGCTTCTCCACAGCACAGATTCACAAACTGGTCGATCCGATATCACTTAGTATTGATGGAGAACATATTTCTGTTGGGGTTGCAGATAATGGCGAGGCGAAAATAGCTGATGTTGAAGGTGAAACCTACCCGGTTTCTATCGACGAATATAACCACGCCGAATAGACTGGCTTTGTTAGAATCAGCTATCGTATTTTCGATGATGACCGCGTTCTTCCAACTTTCGTTACGAGTGGCGACGCGGTTGAGGGAGCACTGAAACGTTCGATCAGGATTTGTTAAGCGACGGACTGCTATTAAGCCTCGTCGGCATGGGTATTGTGTTCGCCGTACTGGTGTTGCTTGCACTGTCGATTAAAGGCATGAGTATGCTCGATCGTGAACCGTCACCAGTGCAACCGGCAACGGTCGCAACTATTTCTCCACCAACCGCTCCAGCGCCATCTGGGGAAATCACCGATCAGCAAGTAGCCGCAATCGCTGTAGCCATGGCGCTCTCAGAGCCAAAAACGGGCTCGGTGACATCATCGATCTCCAGTGCTGGATCATCCGCAGGATCGTGGCTGCAAAGCGGTCGAATGCGTGTATTGGGATCAAACCTGTCTAGCCTGAGGAAGCGGCGTAATTAGTGGCAACG
>CAYTAO010000103.1:4755-5618 GCA_964435915.1 uncultured Dehalococcoidales bacterium | reverse complement strand
CGCTTGTTCCTGATTGCGATCCATTTCGACAAAGTCCAAGCCAGGGATAGAACTCATGATCTCCCGAGGCGCACCGAACTCACCGTTGTGACGTCCGAGATAGCAAGAGTCGTGGTAAGTGACCGTGCCGATCTTCCCGATGCCTGCTTCGGTCGGCTTTAGCTTGCCTTCTTTGAGCAGTTCACCGACGAATGCTGTGTAGTGAATCACGTCGTAGTTCCCGCCAAGCTGCGGGTACTCGTTCTTCATTGTGTTGAAGCAGTGCGGGCACGTCGTGATGATCTTCTTTACGTCGTATTGTTTGAACGTGCTAATGTTGGTTTCGGCCTGCATTTGGAACAGGTACTCGTTGCCTAATCGACGTGCAGGGTCGCCAGTGCATGTTTCTTCGTCCCCGAGCACAGCAAAATCGATTCCTGCCTTCCTCAACACAGAAGACATCGAACGCGTCGTGTCGACTCCTCGTTGAACAAGCGCCCCAGAACACCCGACCCAGAATAGTATTTCCGATTCTGGTTTTTCGGCGAGAGTCGGAATATCTAACCCATCCATCCATGAAGTCCGAGTGAGAGTCGTTCCACGCCATGGGTGCCCGCGCTGTTCGATCGATTGCAAAGCCGACTGTGCAGTGTCTGGTGTGCTTACTTCTTCAAGAGTGAGGAAGCGACGCATATCTACTATTGAATCGATGTGGTCAATTTCGACTGGGCAGGCGTCGAGACATGCAGCGCAAGTCAGGCAGCTCCATAGAACATCATCTCCAATAGCGTCGTGCACCATTGAGGTCGTAGGCTCGGGAGCGGTTTCGCCCTTAGGCGTACCCAGTAAAACGGGAGCACGCTCTTCCATATACCCGCGCATTC
>CAYTAO010000103.1:4278-4745 GCA_964435915.1 uncultured Dehalococcoidales bacterium | reverse complement strand
CGCGGCGATATCGGCTTGCCCGATGCCCTTGCAGGTCAGGCGTCTGGACATCGACAGCAGTTGGTGCACGCGTCGAAGCTCAGGGCTTGTGTCCACTGGAGGTCAGGAATATCTTTTGTGCCGAACGTTTCGAGTGTTTCAAAATCGCCCATCGGCTTTAGTGCGCCACGGGGTTGGAGCGATCGGTAGTACCAGTTCATAGGACTGACGATCATGTGGGTGAGTCGACTGAATCTGGCTGAGGCGTAAACAATTGCCGATACGAATATTCCAGCATGAACCCACCACGTGGCGGCGTGGGTTATTTCAAGAGCGTTATAGCTAAAGCCAACCGCAAGCAGGAGTTTTGCAACCACCCAGCCTATTGGCGACCACCCAGAAACCGACGGATCGAAGAACGACGAGTTGGGATTAAGCTCGGTAGCCCCGATACGGATGACATCCCCCTGTTCATGAAGCTTTTCCTT
>CAYTAO010000103.1:658-4268 GCA_964435915.1 uncultured Dehalococcoidales bacterium | reverse complement strand
TCGGTAGCCCCGATACGCAGGCCCTCGACGAGGAATCCGTTGATAAACAGTGCATACAGGAAGCCAAGAGCTACTCCATCATCTAGCGCAGTATTCAGTCGACCGGGCTTTATCACATAACGTCGCCACGCCGCCATCGAAAGTCCGATTGCGGCAAGACCTCCACCGAATATATCCCACGTAAATCCCAAGGGGATTCGAGCATGTACTGTTGGCCACACCCAGTTTAGATATTTTTCTGCGTTGAATTCGAGTGCTGCAAGCGTGGTAGCAAACAGCAGGATGCTGAATCCCCAGAAAATGGCGAAGTGCATTATTCCGGGATAGAGATCACGCTTCCGAACAAACTGCCGATGCGCCACCAAACCAACGGCAACGAGTGCTAGGAACGCCTTCCAGCGTTCACCCGTCGGACCGAGGTTGGCGTCGGCTCCGGCTGTGTGCCATAAACGCCACCGGCGACGAATGGCGTAAGCAATCGAGGCCAGAGCTATCGGAGCGATCAAGTAGACCAGTGCACCTGCGAACGGATAACCGATATTCCAGAAATCTGTACGACCTGCGAAATCATCCATACTTAGCTTCGTCCTCAACTGCCTGACTAAATGAACGGCTTCTCGGCGTGATATCGGCAGTGTACGAAACACCGGTGGTTGTGTCGTGCCTGAAGTTGGTGCTTCCAACGCGTATCTGATCGTGAACTCTCATTTGGCGAGTCGATACCGTATTATCTCGAAGATCAAGGCAATCGATTACGCAATGCCTCGCACACACCTGCCAGATGAATCAGAAGCAGATACCGAAAAACTCGGCACATGTTGTAGTGGTGAGTCGGGACCACATTAGAACAGATGAACCGGTAACCAACCAGAGGAAGATGTTTAGCAACAATGGCTTGTCGCGGATAAGAATCTCCTCCGGCGACTCACCGACACCCTTGATATGCATGAGGTACAGATAACGGAAAATTCCATACGCAACGAACGGGATCGTCAGCATCATCGAGTTGTTTTCGGGAACGTTCGCTTCCGAAATACCGGTGCTGAACGTGTACAACGTGTAAGCGACCAACGTTGCCGTGGCGACAATGTTGATGAGATTGTCGAGCAACGGAATTGAGTATTCACTGAGACTAGAGCGTTGGGCCTCAGGATTCTCGCAAGAATTGTGTAGTTCAGTTCGCCGTTTTGCCAGAGCTAGAAACAACGCACCAAGCGCCGTAACAACGTAGAGCCAGGGTGAAATAGTCAGATCCAGTTCCAGCAGCTTTCCCGACGAATGGATAACGGCATGATCGATAGCGATAGATCCCGCAACAGCCCTGATAACAAATCCGGAAGCTACAGCCATTACGTCGAGCAAGACAATGTTCTTGATCCACAGGCTGTACGCAATATTTATCGCCAGATAGGATGCGGCAGCGATCGCCAGGGGCGTAGAGGCGACAATGGCTGCAGCCATCCCGCCAACAATAAATACAATCAATATCCCCATTGCCCACGGAACCGAGATCCTGCCTGAAGCAATCGGCCGGAATCGCTTTCGGGGGTGTGCTCTATCTTTTTCTACATCCACCGAATCGTTGATGAAGTAGACCGCCGCCGAGATGAAAATGAATACCCCTAGCGCAGTAAACGCACGACCCATAATAGCCGTCATGCCCTCGATATCTTCGGAGTTGTACCAGATGTTTATGGTAAAGAAGAGGGGTACAAGCACGAGCCCGTTCTTGACCATCTGCTTCGGGCGCGATTCTTCGATAATTGCCCGGATGCTCGGAACACGTGCTGACGGAATATTGTCTTCCTGTTCTGCTGCCATATAGGCGATGATAGGTGTATTCGGAAAGTGGGGTCAATTTGAGACTCCGACGCGAATCACGAGTAATTATGCTTTCGAACTCAAAAATAAGACTCGACCAACTCCTCATGGATAGAAAGTTGGCACCTGATATCAAAGGAGCTGCCGCTCTCGTGATGGCTGGGAAGGTATCGTTACTAAAAGAAAACCGGTCACCGACCCCGGGTATGCAGGTGAGACCAGACGTAGAACTGGAGGTTGCGCCAGAGAAGCGCTTTGTATCGAGAGGTGGTGAGAAATTGCAGCGAGCTCTGGAAGTATTCGACGTGCGTGTCGAGGGTGATGTTTGTCTCGATGTCGGCGCCTCGACAGGTGGGTTCACTGATTGCTTGCTCCAGGCCGGGGCTGCTCGTGTTTATGCAGTTGATACCGGGCGTGGACAGCTACATCAGAAGTTGAGCAACGATGATCAAGTCGTGAACATGGAACGCACGAATCTGGTCGACGGCATTGGACTTCCGGAGCGAGTCGATTTAATCGTTGTAGACGTTTCCTTCACGTCTCTCAGCAGGGTATTGCCAACCGCATTCGATCAACTGTCGGCAACCGGTCAGGCCATCGTTCTCCTCAAGCCGCAGTTCGAAGCGAAAAAAAACGAAGTGCCACGTGGCGGGGTAGTCGTCGACCCACTTATCCACGCTGCAGTCATCGGGCGCTTTGTGAAATGGGCAGGTGCTGCGAAAATCCGCATCCGCAACCTGATCAGTTCAGGGATACTCGGAGATAAGGGAAACCGGGAGTTTCTACTGCATCTGGATGTTCAGCGCATCATTGATGACTAAAAGCCCGAGCTGATGTCGCGTTCGCGTTGACCATATAGTGCTGCCGCGTTAAAATTATGAACTCATTCGCCGAGATATCTTGGAGCCATTCGGTGATTCTGATCCTGTTGAGGCAAGCGTGTACCATCAGCGATTGAGCGGATCGATCTAAAAATCAGCAAGCATCTGTGTTAGAGACCCCAAAACCGATCAATACCGATTCCGACGATAAACCGCGTGAGGAGTGTGGGATTGTCGGTGCATACGTACCCGGCGAAAGCGTAGCCCGCACAACATTTTTCGGGCTGTTAGCGTTGCAACATCGCGGGCAGGAAAGCGCCGGAATCGCTACATCTGAAGGCGATCGGATTCACCTCAAGGCCAAGATGGGTCTAGTTTCGCAGGTGTTCCGCGAAGAAATGTTAACGGGCCTTCCTGGTCACGTTGGTATTGGCCATACCCGCTACTCGACCATGGGAGGTAGCAAGGAATACAACGCACAGCCATTACTCGCCGATGGGCAGCGTGGGCAGATTGCTGTTGGTCACAACGGAAACGTAATCAACGCAGCAGATCTCAGAATTGAGATGGCCGAAGAGTTCGGGTCAACTTTCGAAAAAACCTCCGACACTGAGGTGATCGCCGAACTGTTTGCGACAGCCCCCGGAAGCGTCTGGGTCGAAGTTTCGGCGTATGCGATGCGTCGACTGAAGGGCGCCTACACGCTTGCGATAATGCCCAAAGACAAGCTGATCGCCATTCGTGATCCCTTGGGCATACGCCCACTGTGCCTCGGAACCCTCAATGGAGGTTGGGTGGTTGCATCAGAAACTGCAGCACTCGATAACCTTGGTGCAAAATTCGTCCGGGAACTCGAGAACGGCGAAACTCTGGTTATCGATCAACATGGGGTTGAGTCGAAGATCTGGTCAGGTGCACGCAGCGCACACGCGATGTGTGTGTTCGAGCAGATTTACTTCGCACGACCC
>CAYTAO010000103.1:0-640 GCA_964435915.1 uncultured Dehalococcoidales bacterium | reverse complement strand
GCCGACCTTGTGGTCGGTATTCCCGACTCCTCGACGCCGCACGCGGTCGGACTCGCCGCTGCAGCCAAGATCCCCTACGCCGAAGCAATCATTCGGAACCGATACGTTGGGCGAACGTTCATCCAGCCTGACCAACGGTCACGTGAACAGGGTGTGCAGACCAAGTTCAACCCCATGCGAGGAGTTATCGAAGGCAAGCGGCTACTCGTAGTCGATGACTCGATTGTTCGAAGCACCACCATCACGCGAGTGATCAAGATGCTTCGTCGTGCTGGAGCAAAAGAAATTCACGTTCGTGTCGCATCACCACCGATAAAGTCGACCTGTCATTTTGGTGTCGATATGGCAACTCTCGTCGAACTTATCGCAGCAAATAAGACGGTTGAAGAAATCACCGAGTTCATTGGTGCCGATTCCCTCGCCTACTTGTCGGTAAAAGGACTTTTAAAGGCTGTGCGAGCGCCTGAAAATTCATACTGCACAGGTTGCTTTACTGGAAACTACCCGATACCGGTGCAACTCGAGATGAACAAAATGAACCTCGAAGTCGCTCAGAACTCGTAGATCAAACCCCGTACTTGCCGCTTTTGCAGACTCTCTAGTACCCCTCCCGACGTATACTTATAGCCTTGTTATCAAG
>CAYTAO010000102.1:0-5793 GCA_964435915.1 uncultured Dehalococcoidales bacterium | reverse complement strand
GATCACGGACACGCACTAGCACGTGGATTGGATGTGAATCGGGTAATGGCCGAGCTATTTGGTCGGGCAACCGGGACTTCAAAGGGCAAGGGCGGATCGATGCACCTGTTCGATGTCGCCAAGCGTTTCATGGGCGGTCACGCTATTGTTGCCGGTCAGTTACCGCTGGCTGCTGGATTAGCCCTTGCGCAGCAGTATCAGAAGACCGATGGGCTCACAATGTGCTTCTTCGGTGATGGCTCCACAAACCAGGGTATTTACCACGAGACCATGAACCTGGCGGCGATCTGGAAGCTGCCGATTCATTTCTTTCTCGAAAACAACATGTATGGCATGGGCTCGTCTATCGAGCGGGTTCGTGCTGGCGGAATCGACTTCTACCCGGGTATGGTGACCTACGAGATTCCTGCCGTTGAGGTAGATGGCATGGACGTTCTTGCGGTCAGGGAAGTAACCGAGGTCGCTATCACACGCATCCGAAAGGGAGAGGGACCCCAGTTCATCGAGGCTAAGACCTTCCGATTCGGTGGGCACTCTCTTGCGGACGGCCAGAAGTACCGCGGGCAGGAAGAGGTCAAGGAGTGGGAGGAACGAGATCCCGTTATTACGTTCCCCAAGAAGCTGGCTGAAATGGGTCTTGTTACCCAAAACCAGATCAACGAAATCAAATCTGTTGTAGATGAATCGGTGGCGAAGGCCGTCAAGTTCGCAAACGAAAGTCCAGAACCCGATCTTTCTGAAATCAACACCGACGTACTCGCCTAGTTCATATGTCACAAATCGTTCTTAGAGAAGCATTGAAATGGGGACTCGAGGAAGCACTCGAAAACGACCCGCGTGTGTTCATGATGGGTGAAGACATCGGCGAGTATGGCGGTGCTTACGCTGTGACCGATGGATTTTTGAAGAAATTCGGATCTGAACGTATCAAGGACACCCCGATTTCAGAGCAGGCTTTTCTGGGGGCTGGGATCGGTGCTGCAGCTGCTGGTCTGCGACCAATCGTCGAATTCATGTCGATTTCGTTCTCTCTGGTCGCTTTTGACCAAATAGTGAACATGGCAGCTAACCTGCGCTATATGTCAGGCGGCCAGATCAGTGTTCCTATGGTGATACGAGCACCGACCGGTGCTGGGGTTCAACTTGCAGCAACGCACTCTCAGAGTTTTGAGACGTGGCTTGCTGAGGTTCCAGGCATGAAGGTAGTCTGTCCGTCAAACCCTTACGATGCACTCGGTCTTATGCGATCTGCAATCAAGGACGACAACCCCGTTCTCGTGGCCGAGCCGGCACTGCTCTATGGCGTGAAGGGTGATGTACCCGACGAGTACTACGAAATTGAGATTGGCAAAGCCGACGTAACCCGCACTGGCAGCGATATTACGCTGGTTTCTTATGGGTACGGGATGCGACCGTTGAACGAGGCTGCCGATGCACTTGCGGAACGTGGCGTATCGGCTGAGGTGATCGACCTTCGATCACTTAATCCACTCGATATGGACATGATAGTTCACTCGGTTCAGAAAACGAATCGGGTAGTCGTTGTCGATACAGCGCGCCGTGTGGGCGGGATCATGGCTGAGGTAGCGGCCGATCTCCAGCAGAAGGCTTCTGAATGGCTTGATGGCCCAGTTATGCGAGTCGGTTCCGCCGATGTTCCATGGCCCTACAACAGGGGCCTCGAACAGGAAGTCCTTACCAATGCCGATGACGTTCTCGCAGCCGTAGTAGAGGGCTTTGGAATCTAGGTATTCCGGCACCGACGACCGTCTGGCAATCTCTCACCAATTCTTGTGAGTGGATCTGAACAAATCCCAGAGACGCTGTAACATTTATTCAGTTAGAGTGACGTTCACTTAAACAGGCATCATGATCAGGCCAGTCCCAATCAGTTAGGCGACCCGGCAGCAGGAGGACAGATTCAATGAATGTACTTGAACTTATTTTCCCCCCTAACGCGCCCATCACCGAAGCTAACTCTGGTCAGTCAATTGTCTCTCTTACCTAGGTATTTAAATTGAGACGTGCGGCAGATTCCCCCGAGTGCTTCGAGGAACTCACACGTTGAATACGCCTTCTAACGATAACCCCCTCGATAACCCTGCCACCAGTTCATATGCTGGTGACGATTACGCGAATCTTGTTCAGTACGGTCTGACCGAAGCGGTGCAGGCCCGATTTATTGCAATTCGCGAGAAAGACTCCGAACTTGTACCCGGCAGGGTAGCCCGGGTCGACGGTATTTCTACTTTTGTGCACGGAAATTCGTCCGACTATCGTGCTGTCAGCGCGTTTGCTCGTATTGCTCGTATTGGATACGGAGATGAACTTGAACCTGTCCAGCCGACGGTCGGTGACTGGGTACTGGTCAGGCTGGGTGAGAATCAGGATCCGGATGAAATAGAACTTGTGCTCACCCGTTCGTCTCTACTCGCCAGAAAGCGTGTCCAGCGTGGCAAAGAGGAAGACGACGAACAGGTCCTCGCAGCCAATATAGACACGGTTTTTGTTGTTCAGGCAGCGACTTACTTCAACTCGTCTCGTTTGGAGCGCGAGATAGCGCTCGTCTGGGGAAGTGGGGCTGATCCGGTGGTGATCCTTTCGAAGGTCGATCTACTGGACAACTCTGATCCGACTGAAGTGCTTGCTCTCGCTGAATCCTCGGCTCCCGGAGTCGAGATGTTTGCGGTCAGCGGCATAACAGGCCAGGGCACAGAGCCGCTCCGTCGATACACCAACGCCGGCAACACAGTGGTGCTGATCGGTGCTTCAGGTGTGGGAAAATCGACCCTGATCAACCAACTGATGGGACATGAGGTTATGGACACCGGGGAAATCCGGGAAGCCGACGCCCGGGGAAGACACACGACGGTAACTCGTCAACTCTTGCCACTCTCCGGTGGAGGGGTGCTGATCGATATACCGGGCATCCGTACGATCGGACTCGTATCGGGCAGTGAAGAAGCACTCGCAAAGACCTTCTCTGAAATCGAAGAGTTTTTTGGGAATTGCAAATTCCGTGATTGCGGGCATGTCGGTGAACCGGGCTGTGCGATCGGTGAGGCTATTGCAGACGGTCGACTACTTGCTTCCCGCTACGAGTCGTACACACGGATGGGCCGTGAATTGCAGAACGATATGATCAAGAACGATGCGGTTGCCAAGACCGAGCATCAACGGAAAATGCGGATCAGGGCGAAGGCCGTACGACAGAGATCACGGGTGGAAAAGCGCGACTGACCTAGTTAGAGACTGTCTAAAGAGTTGCAATTCTCCTCATATTGACCAGAATCTTGTGTACCCTTCATCAACGGGGGTCTTTAACGCCCCGGTATTTGAGGAAGTCGGACTCACGACATTTGTGGGCCAAACGTCTCTGCAGGAGCCCGAAATTGATTAGCGAAGTGACCATGCCCGCAATGGGTGCCGATATGACCGAGGGCACTATAGCCAAATGGCTTGTAGCCGAGGGTGAGAAAGTTGACAGGGGGGACAAATTAGCCGAGATCGAGACCGACAAAACGGTTGTCGAAATGGAAGCGTACGCTGAGGGTCTGCTACGCAAAATAATTGTCGAAGAAGGCTCGCTCGTACAGGTCGGCACGGTCATTGCGTATATCGGCGATGCTGCTGACGATGTACCTGAAGCCGTAGCCCCTGCCGCCGAAGCGTCCAAAACCGAAGAAGCTGATCCGGTATCCGCACCTGCCACTCAGGCCTCTGCTCCGGCTCCGGTACAACAGGTAGCCCCCGCACCTGCTTCGACTTCCGCTAAACCTGCAGCAGTCGGAGGGCGAGTTAAAGCTTCCCCGATAGCCCGCAAGATCGCCGAAGAAAAAGGTATCGACATAGCGACCGTTCCCGGCACGGGTCCCGGCGGGAGAATTACCAAGTCCGACATAGAGAATTTCACTCCTTCATATGGATTCGCTGCGTCTGGTGGTCGCTCGCCGATTGTCATGGACGGATCAGACACCCCGCTGACATCGATGCGCCAAGCGATCGCCCGTGTTGTAGTACGCTCCAAGACTGAGGCCCCGCACTACTACGTCACACACGAGATTGACATGGGTGCTGCAATGACATTCCGCAAGCAACTGAACGAGGTACTTGAAGAGGCCGGAGATCGCGTTTCGGTGAACGATCTGATTTTGAAAGCCGTGACCAATGCACTTATCAAGTACCCGAAATGGAACTCGTTCTTCGACGGCGACAAACTGATCGGACACTCCAATATCAACCTCGGCGTCGCGATCGCACTGGAAGAAGGCCTGATCGTTCCCGCTGTGGTTGACATACAGGATATGTCGCTGATCGAAATTTCTCGAGCGGTTCGTGATCTCGGCAAGCGGGCACGAGGTGAAGGTGGATCGTTGACTCAGGCTGAGATGACATTAGGAACATTTGGAACCTCAAACCTTGGTATGTTCGGAACCGATACGTTTGCAGCGATCATCGTTCCGCCAAACGCTGGGATTATTGCTGTTGGAACCGTGAAGGAAAAACCAGTTGTGCGTGATGGTGAATTGACTGTTGGCTCGATGATGAACGCGACGATTTCCGCAGATCATCGTGTCGGTGATGGAGCAGAGGCTGCTGTTTTCCTAGGTGAATTCCAGAAAAACCTTGAGAACCCGACTCGCCTGATGCTTTAGGCTCTTCAGACTGGAAGACTCGCAATAGAAACTGAGTGCTGAGCATGAAATAGCAAGCAGTGGGAAGCGAACACAAAACTCCCCCCCCCAGTTCGGTGGGGCAGTCGATAGGCTTACGGACGATGTACGTACGGGAAACATTCAATACTGAAGAGCGATCGGTCTTGAACCGGTTCGTCACGAACATTGATGGCCCAGTGTTCGCTCTGATAAATCTTCCCGAAGTCGTGAAGGGCGCACTGTTCGCCCGATACAGCCGTTCACCCAAGTCGCTCCGCCGGTTGTTTCTGGACGAGTTCTACAATCAACCCGGTGTTTCGATCCGTGATGTCGCTGAAGATTCTGAAAACTCTGATCTGGTTTCCCTAGAACGCGCAGAGGGTCTATTCGACCGTGTTTTCTCCCAGTACGGGGACGACTCGGTCGCTCAGCTTGGCGGCGCCCACATCGCCTGCGAGCAGGCCTCCAATCTACTGACCAAGGTTCTTGAGTGGGGACGGTTGGCCGCCTATCTTGAACAGTCGACTCGCTACATTTTCTACGATCAGAAGCTGAAAGATCGCTACCGGTACATGGCACCGCCTGAGATCGAAACAGGCTCACTGGCCGATCAGTACACCAGCACTATGGACTGGCTGTTTGGCGAGTACTCGGAACTGGTCCACTCATGCGTGCCGTATTTCGAGAACCAGTTCCCGAGACAGGAAGCCGACTCGAAGTTCATATACACCGCCTCGATACGAGCCAAGGCATGTGATTCAGCTCGGGGATTGCTGCCTGCCTCAACAACTTCGAACTTGGGAATATTTGCGACCGGCCAGGCATTCGAGTCTATGTTGATTCGGATGAACAGCCATCCTCTCGAAGAGGCCCGAGAGTACGCCCGGATGATGCTCATAGAGCTTCGAAAAGTCATTCCGTCGTTCCTCAAGCGAGTTGACCTGCCAGATCGTGGCGAGGCGTGGTCGGCTTACTTCCGTGACAACCACGAAGCCATGGAACGGATTGCTTCGAGCATTGATGCAGAGCCGGACAGCATTGATGAGGTATCGCTGGTCGAGTGGGATCCCGATGCGGAAGACAAGATTGCCGCCGCTGCGCTTTACGGCCACACAGATCTGCCCGACGCGCAGCTTCA
>CAYTAO010000101.1:4092-5919 GCA_964435915.1 uncultured Dehalococcoidales bacterium | reverse complement strand
CAACCTGCCATGTGGCCTTGATGTAACCGGCATGCCGGTTTCGATGCAGTTCGCTGGCCATCACCTTTCCGAGCCGGTGCTTGTGGGGATAGGTGACGCTTTTGAGGGTGCGACCGATTTCCACAATCTGCACCCACCAGTTTAGGAGCAATCATGAACGATCGATTTGAAGGAAAAGTTGCATTGGTCGTCGGTGGAGCGAATGCCGATGACAGCCGGTTGCTTGGTTTCGCCGGACTTGCTGCGCTTGAGATCGCCAAACTTGGCGGCAAGATAATAATCGGTGATATTGACGACGAGGCTGGTGAGCGGTCGGTGAAGAGGATGAAGGAAGCCGGCCTGACTGCCGACTACATACACCTCGACGTAACTTCGGAATCGGATTGGATAACGGCTGTCGAAGCCGCTACTTCAATGTATGGCCGCCTAGACATACTGATCATGGCTGCTGGTACTGGTGACAGGGACACACCGATTGATAACACTCCTGTTGACGCGTGGCGAAAAGTGATGGACGTCACGAATTTGGGAATGTTCCTCGGTACGCGTTCGGTGATTGGAGCGATGCGCGATAGCGGTGGTGGCTCGATAGTTTTGATTTCCTCGATGATGGCGAAAGTTGTGCGAGAATCCGCCAATGCTTACGCAACTTCTCGCGCTGGAATGACCCACTTCGCCCGTTCGGCGGCGGTTCAATACGGGGCAGACAACATAAGGGTTAATACGGTGCTGCCGGGATGGGCGTTCACTCCGTTTACGTCGGACTATTTCGACGAGGAGCGCCTGAAGCGATTTGCTGCTCGAATACCGCTTGGTCGAGTTGCTGATGCATCAGACATAGCCGGACCTATCCTGTTTCTCGCTTCGGACGAAGCGAAATATGTGACAGGAAGCGAGTTACTCGCGGACGGTGGCGTTGTCGGTTGGCTTGGCCCAGAGGTTTAGGCTTTCAAGTGCCGGTTCGAAGAGACGTTACTGCTGGTGGATCCAGCTCAACTAACCGCTCTCCGGTCTTTCGATTCTCAAGAAAAAGGTGCCTGTGTTGACAACTACGAGATTAATCCCACCGATTTGACCGGTTCCTGAGTCACTAACAATCTCGGTAAGCTCGCTGCCATCTTCCGGATCCACAAGCAATGTATATACATCGATATGAATCAATTATTCAATATGTTCAATCCTGTGCCATTGGTCCGAGCTTTAGGCCACTCCCTACGCGGTCTTGCGCAAGCAGTGAAGTCTGAAAGGGCGTTCCAACAGGAACTTGTGCTCGCGATAGTCGGTGTTATAGCAGCGTTCTTACTGACTGATGTGAGCACAGAACGTGCGCTGCTGATTGGTTCGCTCGCGATCGTGTTGATCGTCGAACTGGTTAATTCTGCCATTGAAGCTGCTGTCGATCGCATAGGCATGGATATCAATCCACTCTCCAAGCGCGCAAAAGACATGGGATCCGCAGCGGTTTTGCTGTCGGTTGTGACCGTGATCATCATCTGGGTGATAATTCTTGTTTAAATCGACCGTTTCATCAGTAATTTTAAACATACGAAACAAAATGGAGATCGCCATTTGGCAGAGAAACTGAAACTACTGGTAACCGGTCTAAACGGGGTCGTCGGCCAAGCTTTGCGACCTGCACTGGAAGACCGCTACATACTCAGTTCGCTTTCTCGAAGCGGCGTCGATGGACTCCCTGAAGAGCGGGTGTTTAAAGCCAATATTGCGGATATCGACTCACTTCGACCGGCATTCGACGGGATTGACGTGGTGTTGAATCTTGCTGCTGCTTTTTTGTGTAGTACCTTTCTCTGGCATTTTGGCGATTTC
>CAYTAO010000101.1:1835-4082 GCA_964435915.1 uncultured Dehalococcoidales bacterium | reverse complement strand
GTGCTGCGAGGAGGGGATGAGCGCAGGCTGGGAATCGATGCTGGAGAACAACATCATCGGTGCCTACAACGTGCTTGAGGTGGCGAATCAAGCCAGGGTTTCCAGAGTAATACTTGCAAGTTCAGGAGCTACAGCGAACGGATATGAGCTGGAAGAGCCGTACAAGAGCCTCGTGTCCAGCGAAGACGTCGAGATTCCCGAGTCGTGGGACATGGTTGACGAGTTCTCCGAACCAAAGCCTGTCAGTCTTTATGGAGTGACGAAGTTGTTTGGTGAGGACATTGGACGTTATTACGCTCTCACCACTCCCCTATCAGTCATCAACCTACGGATCAGCAGTTGCGGCCCGGTGGATGAAGCTGGTCCAGGTCGAGGACAGGCCAATTGGACGAGTCACCGAGATATTCAGCAGTTGACTGTAAAATGCATCGAGGCTCCGGCCGACCTGAAGTTCGATATTTTCTGGGCAACGTCGGACAATCGAAAACTGTTCCGAGATAACTCACACGCTAAAAAAGTTCTTGGCTACGCACCACAGGATGGCGTGTGATATTCACTTATTGGTGTTTGTTGCCGTTCATCGTGCGCAGTGCAAACAATTGGAATCAATGACACAAATCACGGTTTACTCGTCAAATTTCTGAGGTTCCTGCGAATTCGTGAAAGGGTTCCTTTCACTGCGGAATGTCGAGTACGTCGAAAAAAACGTTTCGACCGATCTCGACGGGCGGGACGAGTTGGTGGCGATGGGATACGACTCGACTCCCGTAACTGTAATTGGGGATCGACAGTTGACAGGATTCGACGCGGTGTTGATGGATGAGGCGCTCGCTGCACTCAGTTCCGAGTAGCCCGATCTGAAATCAATATAGAATTAGGTGATCGATCTGGGTGATGAGTCTTGAACAACTCACCGCCGTTGGGTTCGCTCGACTACTAAGAAAGATTCAAAACTAATGGTCCAAAGTACTTCAGACACCAGTGTGGATTTTGTTCTTGAACAGATTCAGACGATGGTTGCGTCCGAGGGTGGCACACTTGGCATACCAACTCTCGATGGAGATAGCTTGAAGGTCGAGTACACACCCGGAATCAACGAAGAGTGCCCTGAGTGTGTCCCCACACTCGAAATGGTCACTCAGTTTCTGACCGCGTCACTGGGCATTCACGCCCCGCACGTGACCGATATCAAAGTTAGTTAGCCCGTTCGGTTCGCCGCCCAGGTTCTGGACTTACCAGTTCTGAACTGAGTCGTCTCGGCGGTGCCACCGTGTTCCAATGTGGTTGTCGAGTTACTGGCCCTGTTCGACCTGCTTACGCTGCCACTTATAGTCGACTTTGCCTGAATAGAACTTATCTGGGTTTTCGATCGCCCAGAGCTGTTTGCGCATGTTCCAGTTCTCAGGGTCGAGCGCTATACCTTCTCGCCAGACAGCGAGCGCATCGTCTGTATCACCAGACTGGTACAAGTTCAAGCCTCGCTCGAAATGGTCAGAGGCAGGACCACCGATTGCGACCGGCGATTGACCAGCAACCTGACCGGACGAAAAGAACGCTGAAACTAGGGCTCTTGTCTCATCTTTCTTGATATCGAATCCACCGTACTGCTGGAATTGGATATTCCCTTCTTCATCAACCAGTAACCCGTTCGGAATCGCACGGTATCCAAATACTCTCGCCAGGGCGTTTTCTTCATCCACAACTGTGGTGAATTCCGCTTCAGCTTCATCGTGGTACGGACGGGATTTCTCTGGTCCCTGCAGGTCCACTGCTATCGACAAAATATCTGCGTTCTTCGACTGCATATCTGCATACATGTGCTGCCACACGGGCAACTGTTCTCGGCATGCTCACCAAGAAGCCCAGAAGAAAATCACCAGCCGTTTACCGCGGTAATCGGATGGTTTGACCGCTTCCCCTGAGAGTGAGCGCAATTCGAAATCCGGGACGCGTGAACCGTCTGGAATGTTGGCAGTCATGAGTCGCCCCTTTCAGCCTCAATAAATAGATCGACACATTTCTGTCAGCGATCCATATCCTACTTCACCATTTCAATGAATACAGTTTGGTTAGCTAAATTTGTTGCTTTTCTCGACCTGTACCTGCCTTCGCGCCGCGTCGAATTCCCTGATGGGTTCGCAGCTGTTTTGAAGTGTACGCATTATTAAAAGTGTCATACTGCCATCAAGACAGGAAACACGAATACTCCGGTTTACAGGTACGCATAGTCGTTTTATAAATCGGTCA
>CAYTAO010000101.1:0-1735 GCA_964435915.1 uncultured Dehalococcoidales bacterium | reverse complement strand
AAATATCCTCCGAATCACTGAGCAATCCGCTAATCACCCGACCTTTGATTCTCCAGTGCCTATAGACAAAATCGAAATCTCAAACGATAGTTACGCTGGAAATCATCAGCGCTAAGCAAGCAATTCATCATTAATAGCAGGCAAGGGACGATCCATTGAAAGCGGTTGTATACAAGAAACCATTTGAAGTTGCGGTCGAAACGGTAGCAGATCCTAAGATTGGGCATCCTAACGATGCGATAGTCAAAATCACTTCATCGTGCATATGTGGATCTGATCTGCACATGTACGAGGGTCGAACCGCCGCAGAACCGGGCATCGTTTTCGGTCATGAAAACATGGGGGTGATTGTCGAGGTTGGGTCCGCCGTCAAAGACCGCAAGGTCGGCGACCGTGTGGTGATGCCGTTCAACGTGGCATGTGGATTCTGCAAGAACTGCCTCGGCGGTTTCACCGGGTACTGCACGACCGTGAATCCGGGCTTCGCGGGTGGCGCTTACGGCTATGTATCGATGGGTCCGTGGGTCGGCGGACAGGCGGAACTTATGCAGGTTCCATTCGCTGATTTCAACTGCCTGCCGTTGCCAGAAGGCACAGAGCATGAAGCCGATTTTGCTCTTCTAGCCGACATATTCCCAACTGGTTACCACGGGACCGAACTGGCGGGAGTCACTCCGGGCGAGACAGTCGCTGTATTCGGTGCGGGACCGGTGGGTCTTATGGCCGCATATAGCGCTATTTTACGAGGAGCTTCGATGGTTTTCTCTGTCGATCACGTGAAAGAGCGACTCGATAAGGCAGCAGAATTTGGAGCTATCCCGGTCAACTACGACGACTCAGATCCGGTGGACCAGATCAAGTCCCATCTCGGTGGCCAGGGAGTCGACAAGGGTATCGACGCTGTCGGTTACCAGGCGACGGCCGCAGGTTCATCAGCTGTCGGTGGTGAGCAGGACGAGGTGCCAAATATCGTTCTTAACCAGCTAATAGACGTGGTTAACCCGACGGGTGCTCTCGGAATTCCGGGGCTTTACGTGCCATCAGATCCGGGCGGGGTGGACGAACGAGCAAAACGTGGAGCGCTGACGATCAATTTCGGCCAACTGTTTGAGAAGGGTCTTCGACTTGGAACCGGACAGTGCAATGTGAAGCAGTACAACGCACACTTGCGTGACCTGATTATTGCTGGCCGTGCAAAGCCGAGCTTCGTCGTGTCGCATGAGATTTCGCTTGATGAAGCTCCTGCTGTATACGAAATGTTCGTCCGCCGCGAAGATGGCTACACGAAGGTAATTATTCACCCGTAGTGCATAGGGATTTATGACCCGGGTGGTAAACACACCAACCTACTCAGCAAGTTGCGAAAAAAGCCCGTTGGAACCTACTACCAACGGGCTTTTTGTATCCCGAATCGTCAGCAAGGCGCGCGTTTCTCAGCAGGTAAAAAACTGACAAAACGCTCCTTTATGTCGATCGCCTCACCGGAGTCGGACGACTCGGCACCAGCCTGAATAACGGCTAGGGTTTTCCACTCTGAGTAGCCGATCATGGGTGCAGATTCATCGCCTCAGAGGTAATCTTCGAACACCTGGAACTCGAGTTCATATGAACTCAACTTTGGCAGTTGATACGGACGAGGAGATGGATCTTCGCCCTCGGAAAGTAGCTCAAAGCTTTTGGTTACAGAGCGAATAGACCCATATTCTCCAAACAACAAGTACCCCCGGAGTTCCCA
>CAYTAO010000100.1:4893-5966 GCA_964435915.1 uncultured Dehalococcoidales bacterium | reverse complement strand
GATTCCCGGTTTGATCACGCCAGTTTCCTCTGCCATACCGGTCGTGGCTGCACCGGAGACCGTCGCACCTGCCCCGCAGGCTGTGGCCCGTCCGTCGGTCCCAACATCTGGCAGCGATGGCGTAGTTCGATCGCCAATGCCAGGCAAAATCATCAGCGTTAGCGTTTCTGTCGGCGATGCTGTCACCAAAGGACAGCCGATTCTGGTTCTCGAGTCGATGAAGATGGAAAACATGATTGCCTCCCCCATCAACGGCACCGTCTCAGCCGTTCATGTTTCAGCTAACGATGCAGTCCAACACGGCCAAACCCTGGCCGAGATTGCACAGGCTTAGCCCATATGTCTAACGAGCTAAGCGCCCTCTGGGAGGGCTTTACCGCAATAGGTGAAGAACCCCAAATGGTCATAATGTGGTTGATCGCCGGAGCGCTGCTTTACGTCGGCGTCGCAAAGAAAAAAGAGCCACTGTTGCTGGTGCCGATTTCTATGGGAATACTCTTCGCCAACCTACCGTTGGGCGAGCTGATTCGAGAGGGAGGTGGCGGCGAACCAGCCGGGGTACTCAAGGTTTTCCAGACCATCGGGATGGAAACGGATATCTTCCCGCTGTTGATCTTTCTGGGAGTTGGTGCAGCCACGGATTTCAGCCCGATGCTGTCGAACCCGAAGACACTTCTGCTCGGCGCTGGTGCTCAGGCCGGAGTATTCGTCGCACTACTGGGTGCACTGCTTCTGGGGATGACCGATTATTTTGAGTTTGGCTTGCTCGAGGCTTCATCCATCGGAATTATCGGCGGGGCAGACGGCCCGACCACTATCTTCATCGCCACCCGGATGCGCTAACTCTGCGAATCTTTGCCAAACGTGGAGGTTCGAGATATTGTCGGTGCGACTGCGGTTGCGGCCTACTCGTACATGGCACTCGTGCCGATTATCCAGCCACCGATCATCAAGCTTCTCACGACTCAAAAAGAGCGCCTGATTCGCATGGAGTACTCTGCAAAACCGGTTTCCAAGCGTACACAGGTGATCTTCCCGATTCTGACCACTATCTTGATCAGCGTGCTCGTGCC
>CAYTAO010000100.1:0-4883 GCA_964435915.1 uncultured Dehalococcoidales bacterium | reverse complement strand
CGTGCCCTCGGCCTCGCCGCTTATCGGAATGCTGAGGCTTGGAAACCTGATCAAAGTATCTGGAGTTGTCCCGCGACTCGCCGACGTGAGCGAAAACGCGATGATGAATATAGTGATCATTATGTTGGGGCTGGCTGTTGGGTCAACCATGCCAGCAGTAATCTTCTTGCAGCCGGAAACGATCGGCATATTCCTGCTAGGCCTGTTCGCGTTTATGACAGCAACGGTTGCCGGGGTTTTGCTGGCAAAGCTGATGAACCTAGTTTCGAAGAAACAAATCAACCCGATGATCGGTGCAGCCGGAGTTTCGGCGGTGCCCATGGCTGCCAGAGTCGTGCAAGACATGGGTCAAAAAGAAGACCCCGACAACTATTTGCTGATGCACGCAATGGGACCGAACGTTGCCGGAGTGATAGGTACAGCAACGGTGGCTGGCGTATTGCTGGCAATAGTTGAAGCGCTTATGTAGCCGACACTTAGCGAGACAAAAATCTCCCGGAGAACTGATCTTCTCGTTCGTCGTTGTTTGATATCGCATACGTCTTGCAAGTCAGCTTCTCCTGTTGCGCTCATGACTGGCCGGCGCGAATATCTGCTTCATCACTAAATTACGTTCATCCACACAAGTTCGCTAAAGAGATTCAATCGGAGATTTATCAACATGCCAGACCGCTCGATGAAGGGTGTCTACCCGATCCTTTCGGCTCCGATCAACTCGAAGGGCCAGTTGGTAATAGAAGATCTTGAGAAAGAGGTTGAATGGATGATCGGCAAGGGTGTTCATGGCCTTGGAATTGCTGTGGCGACTGAGATATACAAGTTCACCGAGGAAGAACGAGATCTCATTCTCAGCACCGTAGTTCGAGTTACTAATGGCCGAGTAAAAGTCGTTATGAACACCGGTGGTGAAAGTACTGATGTCGCAGTCTTCTTGTCAAAAAAGGCAGAGGAACTCGGCGCCGATGCTTTGATGATTCGACCCACGTCGTTCACCCCTGTACCTGCCTCCGAGAACATCGAGTACTTCGGGCAGATTGCCGAGTCGGTCTTGCTGCCGATATTCCTGCAGGATCAGGGCACAGCGCAGGTCCCACCGGCAATGGCAGTAGCGTGTGCCAAGCGCCACGAGAACCTCTGCTACATCAAGGTCGAAACGCCACCGACTATCCCGAGGATGAGCGAGACACAAAAGCTGGCTGAGGGTACCGACCTGATTTTGTTCGGTGGTGCTGGTGGAGCATTTGCAGTCGAAGAGTTCAACCGTGGATCAGTCGGCACAATGCCCGGTGCAACACTCCCAGATATGTTCGTAAGAGTCTGGAACCACTACCTGGCTGGTGACGAAGACGCCGCCAACGCCGAGATGCGACGTCATGCTCCCCTGATCGGCATGCTCGCACAGGGACAGGGTTTTGCTAACTGGATCTACAAGCACATCATGGTGCGCCGTGGCGTGTTCTCACCGGGATCAGATTATGCTCGCCACCCGGCGCTGAAACCTGATGCAAATCATTTCAAAGAAATCGACGCACTCCTCGAATCCCTCGATCTGGTCGGTAAGTAGGACCTTCACACTTTGATTCCTCAACAACCTGCGATTATCAACCTCTGTATTAGCCGATCAGAATCTAGTTAGGCACCGGTCGAATGTCGATGTGCGACGCGCGCTGGGCGAGGTTAGAATCGAAATTTCTGCTTCACAACTTTCAAAGAATCTAAAGTGCCTGAACTCGAATCCAAAGACTGTTCATCACACTGTTGTAGCCACGCCGAACTGCTGCATTTGCCATTGCTATTAGCGGACACGCGCATCGCCTTAGAATCACGAGCGCCCGTTTAAATGCCAGAGATTACGTCGACAGCCGTATCCTCACTCGCACTCGTTGGCTCCGATCTCTCAGGAATTCAACTGTCCGGTCTGGCGATCATGTCGCTCATAGTAGGGATAATAGGCGGGATCGTCGGAATTGCTCTGGGGGTCGTCCGGCTACCAGTGATGACAGCAGTCGGGGTGGACCCGCTTATTGCTGCCAGTACGAACCTGTTTGTGAGCGTTCTTGGCTCTTTCGCAGCATCATGGCCAGCTATCTTGCAGAATCGTATCGTGTATCGAGTCGTTCTCGTGATAGGTATACCGGCCATCGGTGGATCGTTCGTCGGCGGCCTCTACGCCGACATTATCTCCCGCACTGTATTGCTGACCATTGTTGCATTGCTTCTGATGTGGTCGTCGTTAATGATGATCACCAGGGCAATATCAGAATTTCGAAGCGATGACTCAACTCCCGAAACATCCGATCCAAATGTTGGACGAGGTGATCTGAACCGAAAAACCGTTACTAGAGAGAGCTTTGTTGGATTCGTCATAGGACTGATAGGTGGTGCCGTAGGTCTCGCCCTTGGTGTGCTGCGAATGCCTGCGTTGATCCACGTGCTCAAGATGAAACCACCATATGCCACAGGTACAAATCTGGCCCTGACGATTCTTGTCGGATCATCGGGATTTACCGGACACTTGATTCGTGGCCGAGTTGATTGGCTGATGGTGGCAGCCATCGGTGTTCCGGCTATGATCGGCATGTTCGCCGGTTCGAAGATGGGCGGTAATACCGATCCCACAAAGCTGAGGCTCGTGGTCGGAATTGTGTTGTTCGCCGTTTCTCCGCTTGTTTTCTTCGACGCGTTCTGGGGCTAGAATTCCGTCGCTGTCTCCGCCCTCGGACGCTGAGCGCACCTATAATCCGCTCATCATGTCATCTCTAATTAACTCTGGTCCCGGAACAACGTTTCGTGCTGCCATGCAGGCAGAATCTCCTCTTCAGCTAGTCGGTGCCACGAATCCATATCACGCAGTGATGGCAAAATCAGCTGGATTCAGTACTCTCTACCTGTCGGGTTCTGGTGTCGCGACAGCTTCATACGGTCTCCCGGATCTGGGTATGACTTCCCTTGATAACGTCCTCGAAGACGTGCGTCGCATCACATCGGCAGTCGACCTGCCACTTCTGGTTGATGTTGACACCGGTTGGGGCGGGGCATTCATGATCGCCAGAACGATGAAAGAAATGGCCCGTGCAAGTGCTGCCGGCGTCCATATCGAAGATCAGGTACAGTCCAAGAGATGTGGGCACCGACCAGGCAAACAGATTGTGTCACCCGATGAGATGTGCGATCGCCTGAAGGCCGCGGTAGATGCACGGGAATACGACGATTTCGTGTTGATGGCGCGCACCGATGCAATTGCGGTCGAGGGTGTCGCCGCCGCAACCGAACGTGCAGTGGCATATGTCGAAGCCGGAGCCGACATGATCTTCGTAGAAGCTGTAACTAAACTAGGCGACTATAAGAAATTTAAGGACGCCACCGGTGTTCCGATTCTCGCAAACCTGACTGAATTCGGAAAAACTCCCGCATTTACCATCGAAGAACTCGCAACCGTCGATGTCGACATTGCTCTGTATCCGCTTACAGCATTCAGGGCAGCAAATAAGGCAGCTGAAAGCGTTTTCAAAATCATCCGTGGTGCAGGAACTCAAAAGGGCGTTATCCCTGCCCTGCAGACCCGTGACGAACTCTACGAGTATCTCGAATATCACAGCTACGAAAGCAAACTGGACGACCTTTTCGACACCGAAAATGACGGTCAGGCTTCCACCTAGGTCAGCCATAATTAGCGACAGGAAAACAGATATGACTTCATCAGGTCTCATGGGAGTGACAGCAGGATCCTCGGCGATTTCCACAGTCGGTCAGGCTGACGTTGGCCTGACGTACAGAGGCTACTCAATCACCGATCTGGCGGCCGAGTCGACCTTTGAAGAAGTTTCATACCTGCTCATATACGGCAAGCTCCCCGGTCAGAAGCAGCTAGGCGCCTACAAGAAAAAACTTGCCGGGTTACGTTCGTTGCCAGATTCCTTGAAAATATTACTGGAAGCTCTGCCAGCCTCGACGCACCCGATGGACGTTTTGCGTACGGGCACGTCGCTCTTGGGCACACTCGAAGCTGAAGGCGAAGGCGGCCGTACAGCCGCTTCGGTCGGTGATCGGTTGACGGCAAGTTTCGGATCTATGCTGGCCTACTGGTACCGATTTCATTCCAGGGATGAACGCATCGAAACCGATTCAAATGAGGATACCGTCGCCGGGCATTTCCTCAATCTGATGTCAGGAAAGCCAGCCGATCCACTCAAATCGGCTGCGCTGGATACCACGTTAGTTCTATACGCCGAGCACGAATTCAACGCCTCAACGTTTACAGCGCGTGTAATCACTTCGACCCTATCCGACACATACTCGGCGATCGCTGGTGCAATCGGTGCCTTGCGAGGGCCGCTACACGGTGGAGCGAACGAGGCTGCGATGGAGCTCGTGTCGTCATTTGATTCACCTCAAGACGCCGAAAAATCGTTGCTTCACATGCTGGAAGCACGCCGACTCATCATGGGTTTCGGTCACAGGGTTTACAAGAACGGAGACCCCCGATCTCCGATCGTAAAAGAACTTGCAAGACAACTTTCCGGGGCGGCTGAAAACACCTCGTACTACGATATTTCAGAACGAATTGAAATCGTCATGATGCGAGAAAAAGGCATGTTCCCCAATCTCGATTTCTACGCAGCAACCGCCTATCACATGTGCGGGATTCCAACCGCAATGTTCACTCCGGTATTCGTGATTGCGAGAACGTCAGGATGGATCGCACATGTAATCGAACAGCGTGATAACAATAAGTTGATACGACCGCTTTCCGACTACACCGGTCCGAAGCCGAGACCATACGTAGCAATAGGGGAGCGCGGCTAATAGTGCGGAAGACGAACCCGACAGACGACATTATTGCGAAGCTTTCCGACTACGCAGTCAACTACGGTCCCGCCTCT
>CAYTAO010000099.1:0-6138 GCA_964435915.1 uncultured Dehalococcoidales bacterium | reverse complement strand
ATCCAGAGATGTTTTGGATCAATATCTTTCATTGAACGAGCTGAATAAGGATAAACAAACGACAGGTAACGCAGGTTACATTTAAGGATTCAATAGGTTTTCAGGGCAAAACTGAAACAGAAGATCCAGTATTGACGGTATTGGATTCACAATGCTGCTCGTAAGTGGGATCAGCGACACTGCATAGGTGTGGTCAGAATAAATTAGTAATTATCTAACCGAAATTGCTAATACAGGTCTTATGTAGTGGCAGATAAATTACGTTCAGAAACTGATCTTCAATCGATCGGATTGACCGCTGGCTTTCAATCGCTCGCGCTATTTGGGCCTGAATTCACCGAGTCTTTCATTATCAACGTGTCAATCAAGCAAAACCCGTATCAACACAACCTCCGGAGGGACGCCGATTCTCGCCGGTATGACGCCGACTCCGATGCCTGCGGTTACTACTAGTTTGGTCGAGCCGTGTTCGTAAAGGCCCAGGAAATATTTAGCTGTTAGGCGACCGACGCTCAGCAACCGTCCGGTGAAAGGCAACGCTAACTGGCCTCCGTGAGTGTGTCCCGACACAACGAGATCGACAACGAGTTCAGCGGACGCGCCGATTACCTCGGCGTGATGACTCGCTACGATCGTGAGATCGACTGCGCTCCCGAGCAGTTCAGAGCGGAGTACGTCTTTGCCTAAAGCGTCCGACTCCTCGGCCCACTCGTCGCCAGGGCTTTCTATCCCGACGATCTGCACGGTTTTCGAAGTTAGGCCACCATCGACTTCCCCAGCAGGTTTGATTTCGACGAACGCTGAAGTATTTCTGAGTAGTGAAATGGTTTGATCGCGTTCTAGCTCATCGATGAGCTGCGGGGAATCGCAGCATTCGACGTCGTGGTTTCCGAGTACTGCGAACACGCCAAGCCTTGCTTCAAGCATCGTTAGTTCGGCAACTAGTTCCGCGGCGAGTGACCCGAATTTGTCCACGTAGTCGCCTACTAGTAAAACAACGTCAGGGGTTTCATTATTCGAGATTCCTACCGCACGGCGAATATGTGCTGTAGAAACAAAATCACCAAGGTGTAGGTCGGATAGCACGGCGATAAGCAACTCGGTTCGCTCGCCTCGGGAATTATCATTAGTATCGCGCGACTGGGTTATCGTGAATCTGCGAACGACAATCCGTGTTCGACCAATCGAGAATGCATAAAAGCTCGTAGCCAACGCTAATCCGCCCGCAAGACCGAGAAGGAATAATGGTGCATCTCCGTTATTAGCACCGGGGACAAGCCATGAGATCAAAAGGGCTATGAAACCGGTTATGGCCCATAGCAGCCCCGTGAATCTCGCGATGTGACCAAGCCACTCCAGCGAATTAGTTGATGTCCACCGACCGACCCGCACCAGCTCGCTGAGAACCAAGAGCATGACTAGGGATACGATGACTGAGAATCCACCGGGATTCTCGGTGAGATCGACGATCTCAGGCCAGGACATGTCCTGCATTAATCGTGATTCGAAGAACACAACCAGCAGGGCCGTGATCTGCCCGATCCGCATGATTTGTACCACTCCGATACCGAGTACTAGTTTCGTCAATTAATAAATACCCAACTGGTTTGCCTTCGGACAAGTGAATTGGTGACGTGTCCCGTCGCAGGGTTACCTGCGGTGCAGTAATGAATGTACTAGGTAGGGGCCTGGTCGGTCTTAGCAGCGGTTGCCAGGCTGCTACCGACAGGTGCGATTCATGCTACTCAATATTACTGAGCAGGTGTACCACGGAGCAGATCGTGCCATGTACCAGCGGCCTACATCAGATAGACCTGCGTTGACTCCGGGCGAATCGAGCAGGCTCATTCTCGAGTATCCATCGTTTTTGAAAATGCACTGAATACTGAGGGAAGGTGCTACCCGCGTACGGCTTTTTGAAGCGCTTCTTCATATTGCTCGACCCTACTTTCCCATGATGCTGATTCCCGGGCGTAACGTTTTCCGTAAGCTGATATCGATTTCAGTTCTTCCGGGCTCTTATGCAGCCTTGCGATTTGTTCAGTCAAAGCGGTGGAATCGCCATCGGGCACGGCGATTCCTGCGCCTGATTCTGCGATGATATCTTCGGTTTCTCCCGCGATATTTGTCAGGACTGGAAGTCCGGCTGCCATGTATTCGTAGATTTTTGTAGGCACGACCGTTCGGAATACAGGAGACGGTTTTAGCACGGCAAGTCCGATATCGGATCCGGCGAGGATTGTTGGTATGTCAGACCGAGATCTCTGGCCGAGGAGCTGGACGTTATGTGCCTGATATTCGGCGAAATGGGAGCGGAGAGTTTCTTCTTCTGCACCGGAGCCAACGATGAGGAAGCTCACCTCGGGGTGATCGTGTCTTAATTGCCTTGACACATCGAGTATTGAATCAAGCCCGTGGGCATTTCCGACTGTTCCCGAATAGGTCACGACAAAACGTTCTTCAAGGCCGAGTCGTTTTTTTGCTTCGATCGAAGTGAGGCCGGTTTGGAAGGAGTCGAAATCTACCCCTGCACGCACCACATCAATCCGGTCTGGATCTATTCCGCGTGTTTCGATTATTGTGTTCTTGATGCCATCGGTGACGGTTATGATTCGATCAGCTCGTTTGTATAGAAAACCAACGATCGCACCCACTCCCCGGTATGTGAATGAACCGGCCTTAGTTTGCTCCGTTGCGACGATTCCTTCCGGCCACAAATCCCGTACTTCCAAGACGAATTTTGCTCGACCAACAAATGTTCTGAGCCATGCGGAAAGTGGAGAGAATGGTTGCGGAATAGTGCCGATAACTACGTCGAACGGACCAAGTGACAGGCTTCTGAGAGCAGATGTCACCGTAAAACTAGAGAATGTAATTAGTCGGTTGAGTGCCCCTCTGTTGGGTCGAAAGATTTGGGGGACTCGAACAACTCTTACGTCCCCGTCCATCTCGGTGTATGTGCCTCTCAGAAGTCTCTTCCGGTACCCAGAGTAAACTCGACCATATGGGTGGTTAGGCACGTCAGTCAGCACCGTGACATCGTGGCCTCGAGCCACAAGGTGTCGGCTGATCTGCGAGACCCGTACTGGTTGAGCACCGGGTTCCGGATGATAAAGGTGAGAGAGGTAGAGGATTCGCAGATGAAAGTCTTAGATTAGTACTTCAAAAGTTTGAACAAAGCCTTCTGGGCGAATGCTCGAGAACGGTAGATCGAATTCCCAGTGTACATTTCCCATCGGTAGGCTACATAGACAAACAACTGCTGATTTATGAGTTGGAACATGATCTCGAGTTGGACGATGTGGAGATTTTGATAGAAGCGGCTGGCGATCATGGGAAGTCGGGGTGTTCCCGATTGATCGTAGAGCGACCACCAGCCAAGATCGAAGGTTTCCAGGTTGATCGTCAAAGTGGTGACGCACTTTTTCCATAGTGATTTTGCTCGCTCGTCGTTTGTTGCGAGGTACAGGTCGAGCACGCCCCAGAGTCCCCAGATGAATCCGTTCAGGATGTGGGTTGGCGTGGCGACGAAATACTCTTCGATCCAGGGATTTCCTTCTGGATCAGTGTAGACCACGCCGCCCTGATTGACCTCTGATTCGAATGCTTTGAACGCATTTATTTCGGTATCGAGGTATTCGTCTTTTCCGGTTGTTTGGTGTGCCCTGATCAGCGCCGATATTCCTTGTCTCTGGCCTTGTCCGGAAACTCTGGAAACGATTAGAGAGATTTCCGAGGTACAGCATCGATTTGCTGAACGCAATTCAATGAAACCGGGAATCACACCGGTGTTTTTCGCAAACCTGAGTCTAATCACGATTTGTGGTGACGCTATTACTACGATCATGCGTACATCACAAAGAGCGGTCTTGCGTTCGATGTGACGCTGACTACGCAGACCGTGTTGCGAGTGTTGCTAAACAAGGGAACTTAACCGGCGTTGTTGGAGTAATGGGTTTATTTTTGGTGGCAGCAGTTGCCCTAAGGAGGCTCGTTCATAATTCCACAGGAGTATCTGACATCATGCCTCAACTCGGGTCGATGTCGCATATCTATTCGGGTAAGCTTGCCAAAATGAAGCACAAGAAGGCAGATACGAAACGGGCAGTTCGTCAATTTTGGGAGAATAACCCACTCTCCGTGGCTGCAATTCCGTTCCAGCCCGGCAGCACAGAATTCTTTGCGGCGCATACTGGCCTTCGAAAGGCTGAAACGACGCCTGAAGTAGAGTTGTGGGCTTATGAACCGGACACCGTGCAAGGAAAACGTCTACTTGATATCGGATGTGGCAACGGTTACGTCACTTGCCTTTATGCGGAAGCTGGAGCGGATGTGGTTGCCGTAGACATCACTGACCGGGCTGTGGAATTGACCCGCGCCCGATTGGCGCTCAATGGACTCGATGCGGAGGTCAAGCAGGCAGACGCTGAGACTCTACCGTTCGAGGATGAATCATTCGATGTCGTCGTGTCGTTTGGTGTTCTTCACCACACACCCGATACGGAGCAAGCGATAGAAGAGGCGCGCCGACTATTGAAACCTGGTGGCCGTTTACTGCTCATGCTCTACCATCGTGACTCCTTCGCCTATCGATTTCTATTCCGCGCGAAAAGATGGCTTCAACCAACTTGGCGTGGGAAAACCGCCGACGAGCAAGTAAATGCAGTCGATGGGCCGGATAATCCCCTAGGGAAAGTCTACTCAAAGCCTCAGGTGAGAGAACTTCTCAAATCATTTTCCGAAGTGGAGTTCAGAGCGGCGAGTATTTTCTTTCGGTGGGCAATACTCATACCTAGTCCGATAAGGCGACAAGTCGAAAAGCGCTGGGGTTGGCACCTGTTCATTAAGGCCAACAAGCCACACCCCCACAGGTAGTATCACGCCACCTTTCGCAGTGGAGAAAATGACAATATTCACTTACCGGTTCCGAGGCATTTGAAACCGTGTCACCGTCGCAGAGACGTAGTGCTGCTCCGCTGGCTTCTCAATACCAAAAGTGGATGGTGTGTGGCTCGATATCTTGCAAAACACCGGTCCAAACAGAAACTTCGCTCATCTTCCTCTCCTAACCTAAAACTAGGCTTCTACATAGAGTTGTTCATACGATCACAGCTACGAGATTGGGGCGGAATTATGAACGAGCCTCCTAAGGGGCTGATCTAGCAACGTACCATCGGCCGAGATCTGACAATCCGGGATTGGTTCCTCCAGAAGTTAGAAGGCTAAGCCCTGCATACCCGTCGGCACGACAGGTGTAGATATCTGCGTACACGCCGTACGTGTACCAGCCTTCGATATTGTGAGAAATTGCATTTTCCTCAAACCAGGAGAATACCGATTCAAGGTAATCGCGTATGACGAGAGGCTTGTATTCGCCGCCTGGATCGCCTGTCCCACAGGCTGATGGCCACACTTGCTCGGTCCAGCCCCAGTGAATCCCTATTTCGGTCACGAGTATTGGTTCACCTGCTCGACCCGGCAGCGAGTCGATATAGTCGCGATATTGCTGAAGTTGGGTTGCAGGGATCGACAGCTCTTTCGGCGGTAGGTTGGGTGAGTACTGCATAATGACGCCGGGCATGAACCCGGTATTAGGCAGGTTAGACCAATCTAGTGGGTAGAGGTCGATGGCCCAGATGTCCCATGGTGGCAGGGCGCCGTAGAGATCCTGATATCTGTCGATGAACTCGGTCATCCATGACTGACCGCTAGTGAAGCCCCCACAGCCTATGCATGTGAAGTCCCAGTTGAGTATGGATGGGCTGGTGATTCTCGCTGTCGGATCCACCAGTTTTATTTCTGTGTAGTAGTAGCGTAAATCTTCGATCACTTCATCCACAGATAATTGTCTGTTCGGTTCCCCGAGTATGTACCAAACAGCCCCCGGCACTTCGTCGACGATGTCCTGCAGTTGGGCAGTGGTCTTGACCGTATTTCCAGGTGAAACATGGATGTAAACGGGACGGTTTTTACCGGCTGGAATTCCGCTGAGACTGGAATTGAAGCGCAGATATGTTTCCGCACTCAGAGCGTTAAGTTGGTCTTCGGCGACGGTCGACGCTACTTCTTCCAGAATCACGCCGTACCTGTTGGAATAAAATCCCGCTTTTTTTATCGGTTTGTATGGGTCGGGCGTAG
>CAYTAO010000098.1:0-6446 GCA_964435915.1 uncultured Dehalococcoidales bacterium | reverse complement strand
TACTTAGCCTTGGAGGGTGGTCCCCCCAGATTCCGACAAGATTTCACGTGTCCCGCCGTACTCAGGAATCAAACCAAGAGACGCATCATCTTTCATCTACGGGACTTTCACCCACTACGGTTAGCCGTTCCAGGACTATTCGATTAGATGCACGTTTTGTAACTCTTGGAGAACTCTGGAGAATTCTCATGTCTGACCCTACAACACCACTAAGGCATAGGACTCCAGTCCGTTAGGCTCTAATGGTTTAGGCTGATCCCCGTTCGCTCGCCGCTACTAGGGGAGTCTCATTTGATTTACTTTCCTCAGGGTACTTAGATGTTTCAGTTCCCCTGCTTACCGCCAAAGTCTTACGACTAAGGCAACTACCGAAGTAGATGGGTTCCCCCATTCGGAAATCCCCGAGTAAGCTCGCTAGGCAGCTAATCGGGGCTTATCGCAGTCTTGCTACGTCCTTCTTCGGCTTCTGGCGCCAAGGCATTCCCCATGTGCCCTTAGTAGCTTGACTCACATTAAGGAATCATCTACCTGGTCTCGGAGAATGCGGAATCCACTGTTCGATTTTAAATGTACGCGATACGACCGTGTTGAAACGGTCGGAATTCGCCCGACAAGCGTGGCTTGCGTTTAGGCGTAAGAACAACTTTACCTCGCCAAATTCAAGCCAGTCAACAAAAAAAACTACATTTACATATATATATCCCTAGTTTCTAACATCAACGCGCATCTCGATCTTGACTGCATATTTCATCCTTTTATGGCACCCACGAAAATGGCTGAATGGCAATAGTCAGAACCGGCAATATGTGCGTGTTAATACGCACCCCACAGAAAATATTAAGGCGTGCTCAGGCTGTCAGGCTGAATGAAGCGCGAGACGCGAGAGTTACCTGCGTGCCGCGTGCGCTCACGCGCCCACGAGATTGTTCATAACCCTGATATACTTCGTCCGCAACAACCTGTTGCATAATTTCGCCGGTTCGTAAGCCAATCTGATATGGCAAATAAAGCGAGCCGTTAGTGCGTAACAAGGGAGTTACCAGATGCCGGCATACGCCGTCATCGGCGCCCAGTGGGGCGACGAGGGCAAAGGAAAGATCATTGATTTCCTTGCTGAAAACGCTGCGATCATCGCACGCTACTCCGGCGGTAACAATGCCGGGCACACTGTGATAAACGACGCAGGAACATTCAAGCTCCATCTTGTGCCGTCAGGAATTTGCTGGCCACACGCGATGAACGTTATCGGCAACGGCGTAGTTGTTGATCCTGAAGTTCTTCTAAAAGAGATCAGTGAAAACAAACTTGATCCCTCTCGATTAGCTGTTAGTGATCGAGCTCACCTGATAATGCCATATCACGTCGTCCTCGACCAATTGGAAGAGTCACGCCGCGGTAACGCAGCCATCGGCACAACTGGCCGAGGCGTTGGCCCTGCGTACGTCGACAAGGTTGCTCGACAAGGATTACGAGTCGGTGAGTTGCTCGATCGGGAAGATCTTGCACTTCGACTCCCTGAGATTATCGCGTTCAAAAACGAAGTCATCACGAAAATCTACAGTGGTGATCCAGTCGATCTTGATGAAATCTTCGCATTGACAAATAAATGGGCTACCGAACTTGCTCCTTACATAAGGCCCGTCGAAAATCTGATAGCGGATGCGCTCGATAATGGCGGCAAGGTGATCATCGAAGGTGCGCAAGGCGCACTCCTCGACCTGGATCACGGAACATACCCATACGTGACGAGCTCGAACCCAACTGTCGGCGGAACCCTCACCGGTCTCGGCATGGGACCTCGTTCGTACGGTGGAGTAGCCGGAGTCTTCAAGGCATATTGCACTCGTGTAGGTGCTGGTCCCTTCCCAACAGAAATCCACGGCGAAGATGGAAACAAGATTCGAGAGCAGGCTGGTGAATTTGGTACGACTACAGGCCGTCCCCGCCGAATTGGCTGGTTCGATGGCGTTGCGGGGCATTACTCAGCACGCGTCAACGGCTTCGATGCAATGATCATCACCAAGCTCGATATTCTCGATGGTTGGGATGAGATCAAAATTTGTGTCGCTTATGAGATCGATGGCGTACGAACCGATCAGTTCCCTATCGACGCAGCGATGCTAGATCGTGCAAAACCGATCTACGAAACAATTCCTGGTTGGGCAGAGTCAACACGTGCGATCACCAAACCTGATCAGTTAAATGACGGAGCCCGCGCATACATCAAGCGACTTGAAGAGGTGGTTGGGGTTCCGACGAAGATACTCTCGACCGGCCCACGACGAGAAGAAACTCTAGTACTAGAAGACTTTCTGGCATAACAGCCAAACGAATTAATTAACTTAAATTCACTGCCTGCCAGCGCTAATCTAGCCCGGTGCCTATTGGTTTCGCTGCAGGCTGATCAATGGCGCCCATCACAATCGCGGCCAGCCTCCCTGAGTGGTGCCGCACGGTCAATCCGTCGATAATCGCAAGGTCGCCAACCATTATTTCGTGAGCAAACTTCTCGGCTTCACCATTGTCCAGCTCTACGGGCGATGCGTCTTCAGCCTTGTACACAGTCAGCACCTCTGGTGAAAACTGGGGGTCATTTACGAGCAAGTAATCGAGTTTGCGCCCACCAAGGTAGCGAGCCACCTCGGATGCAAATATCGACGTCCCGTATCCAGCAGTCTCACCGAGCTTTGTCATCAGGTTGCAGGCATAAATTACTGGTGACTTCGTTTCACGAATAGCAGCACTTACTTCATCAACTAGTAGATTGGGCACCACGCTCGTGTAAAGATCTCCTGGCCCAAGAAGAATCGCATCTGCCTTATTTATAGCTTCGAGCGCTCGCGGGTTTGCCTTCACATCAGCATCAAGAAATACCTCGCTGATCCCGGGACCGTTGTTGCCACGCAGATCGATGGCTGATTCGGTACGAATGATCGAGCCATCTACTAAACGGGCACACAGATGCGCCTCATTGAGGGTCACAGGGACTACCTGTCCACGAAGATGCATCATGCGAGATAGCTCGTCGATCGCACCTTGAATCCCATTGTATGTGGTCGTCAGCGCCGCCAGAACCAGATTACCCACACTGTGGCCCTGCAGGCTCGACCCGGAATCGAATCGAAAATCGAGGGCCCTGTTGAGTACAGAAACCTGTTCGTCTTCCTCGGGACTGAGCGCAACCAGACATTGCCGTATGTCACCGAATGGTGGGTAGCCGAATTCCTCACGAAGTATTCCAGTGCTGCCACCGCTATCGAACATCGTCACAATGACTGTCAGATCGACATCGTACTTCTTCAGGCCGCGCAATGCTGCGGAAGAACCGCTTCCTCCGCCGATTACTACAATGCTTTTGCGATCGTCACTCAATCAGAAATTCCGTTTCCGGCCCGCATGGGCGCGTAAAGTCGCAAGATTGGAATATTCGAACAAGGGTCGCATATCATGAACCATACAGAAACAGCACAATTCGAGACGAAAAAATCCTGTTGCAGTATAAATTACAGGTCATTACTGGAAAATATCGACTAGGTCAAATCTATCGAATACTGATCCATGATCGGGTCAAATCGGTTGCTGAACGCCTTGAGCTCATCGGGTTCAGGAATCATCGGCAATCGCGCCGGCCCAACGTCGAAGCCAGACCGATTCATAGCGTATCGAACGGGGATAGGGTTCGTAATGAAGAACAATGCATTGAATATCGGAAGCATACGCAGATGCTCAGTGGCAGCAGCCTCTACATCACCTTCAAGCAGAAGTCCCATCATTTTCTGAATTTGACCGCTGATGATATTTCCGGCAACACTCACAATTCCGTAACCACCGCTTGCCATAGTCGCGAACGTCTCGTTGTCATTTCCACTCCAAACCTTGAAATCTTCAGGGGAATCTTTGATCACGTACGCAATCTGATCAGGATCACTCGAAGCCTCTTTAACTCCAACGATATTAGAAACATCTGCTAGGCGCAGCGTCGTCGCAGCATCCATGTTCAAAGCCGTCCGAGTGGGAACGTTGTACAGAATTCCGGGGATCGAAACCGCGTCGGCGATCGCTGTGAAATGCTGGTACAGCCCGCCCATTGTCGGCTTGTTGTAAGCCGGAACAGTCAGTAGAAGTGCATCGACGCCAGCCTTTTCGGCTTCACGAGAGAGTGCAATCGATGCACGTGTGTTGTTGTTCGTGGTTCCAGCGACCACCGCTCCGTCTTCTCCGATGGCCTCTTTGACCGCTATAAATAGCTGAATCAACTCGTCGTCGCTCATTGACGGGGCTTCGCCGGTGGTTCCGCCAATCACCAGACCGTCCGAACCCGACTCCAAAATCGCTTTCGCCAGATCACCGGCTCGTGCGTAATCGACTTCACCTTCTTCTGTGAAGGGAGTAACCATTGCTGTTAGGAGTCGCCCGAGTTCTGCCATTTGTGACCGACCTCTCGCCGGTGAAACGCTATCGAATAAGTGGTTTCTATTTATTTATCGCTTGGCCGCGGGCTTGAAAGCATTGCGACGAAGTGCTTCATCCATTATCTGAAGTGCGTTTAATGCCGCACCCTTTCGCAGGTTGTCACAAGCCAACCAGAGAACAATGCCATTCTCGTGAGCGATGTCTTTTCGAATTCGCCCGACGAGAATATCGTCAATCCCTGTCGCACTGAGTGGCATAGGGTATTCATTCTGGGTTGGATCGTCTACAACCTTCACACCGTCATAGTTAGCTAGTACCAGCATTGCGTCCTTCACACTGACGCTGGATTCGAACTCGATCTGTATTGATTCGCTGTGTGATATTTCAACCGGAACTCTAACGCAGGTCGCTGATACGAGCAGGTTTTCATCGTGCAATATTTTGCGCGACTCGTTCAGCATTTTATGCTCTTCCTTTGTGTAGCCGTCTTCCAGGAAATCGTCGACATGTGGAAGAACGTTGAAGGCAATTTCGTATGGGTACACCACAGGGGTTGCTTCGCCTCCGGCCAGAACGGTGCGAGATTGTTCGATCAGCTCCTCGTTTGCCGCGACGCCAGTGCCTGTTACGGACTGATAGGTTGCGACGGTTACGGCCTTAATAGGAGAGAGGTTTCGAAGGGCATCCAGGACCATGACAAACGGTGTGCTCGTGCAATTCGGAGTCGAGACAATTCCCGGATGCCATTCGATGTCGTCGCCGTTCACTTCTGGTACAACCAGCGGTATTGTCGGATCCATGCGGAAGATAGAGCCTTTGTCGATCACGAATACGCCGCGTTCAACGGCCTTGTGAGCGAGCTGCTTACTAACAGATCCACCGGCAGCGAACAGAGCAACATCGATCTCATCGAATGCTTCTTCTACTGCTTCAATGACTGTCAGTTCAGCATCTCCATATGTGAGTTTTCGACCGCGAGATCGCACCGAAGCCATCGGGACGATCTTGTTGGCCGGATGATTTCGCTCAAGTAGTAGACCGAGCGCCGTTCCTCCGGCAGCTCCAGTCGCTCCAACAATGGCGATATTTAGATCGTTGCTGTTCATATCATTATCTCAACGCGTTCCGGTCGTTTCGCGCGCCGTTTCGCGCGCTAAACGACATTACGTATACGTAATTAACCAATCATAGTAATTAAATAGAAGACCCCGACAATCCGCTCTTCACGGACCTCGGCTACGGCTTCGCCTTACCGAGTCCCAGAACGTCTGCGAGGCCTACGACAAGTTCCTGTTGATCAACCACATGCCTCACACCCAGCATTACGCCTGGCATGAAGCTATCTCGGTTGATCGAATCGTGGATCATCGTCAAAGTTTGACCAAGCGCTCCGAACACTACTTCATGTCGCGCAACTCGCCCTGGCATTCGAGCACTGTGGACGTTGATGCCCTGATAGTCACCACCGCGGGTGTTGTCGAGCGTCTGAAGATCTGCAACGTTTTGGTCGAATCCCGATCCGCGGCCTTCGATCATAGCTTCGGCAATTGAAAGTGCTGTCCCTGATGGCGCGTCGACTTTCATTTCGTGATGGCTCTCGAGAAGATCTGCGTAGTTGAAATACTTGGAGGCGATTCCAGCAAGGTGCATCAACAAAACCGCCCCTAGAGCAAAGTTAGAAGCCGAGATGACTCCTACACGTTTTGCGGCCACCAACGGTCTGATTTCGTCGAGATCTTCGGGTGAAAGCCCGGTCGCTCCCGCGCCCACGCGAACACCGGCGTTTATGCAGGTGATGATGGCCTGTTTGGCGGCTTCACCGTTGGTGAAGTCGACTACGACGTTAGGTTTCACTATTTGAAACAGTTCGGTGAGGCTTCTCGCCAGAGGAACTGACACTGATGTACCGGAAATTGTCACAGCATCGGAAGAGGCAGCATTATCTGCCCCACCGACAGGCGTTATGCCAGCTTCAGCAGCGGCTGCCGAGAGAACGGTTGAACCCATCCTCCCAAGCGCGCCGTTTACCGCCA
>CAYTAO010000097.1:6111-6586 GCA_964435915.1 uncultured Dehalococcoidales bacterium | reverse complement strand
GCGCTAGCGCAGCCCGACGTTCGGGACGCACCTCAACCGGCACCTGGTAAGTTGCTCCACCAACTCGGCGGGGCTTTACTTCCAGTGCTGGCATTGCATTACGTACTGCCTGTTCGAACACCTCGAGGCCAGGCCTGTTAGTTTCTATTTCGAGCTTCGCGAGGGCGTCATACATTGCTTTTTGTGCGACCGACTTCTTACCACCAATCATCAGGCGGTTGATAAATCGGGTAAGCTCGACACTCCCGTAGAGGGGATCTGGAGCTATATGCCTACGCTGAGCGCGGCGCCTGCGTGCCATGTATATACCTTCGTATTTGCTTACTGTTCAAAAAATGTCTCTGGCAAATTAAGCCGCCTACCTAGTATCAAGCAGGCGGTCGTTTTTGACAGAGATTTTTAGTGACTAACTCTTTGCCGTACCGTACTTACTGCGGCCACGTTTTCGATCTTCAACACCAGACGTGTCGAGAGT
>CAYTAO010000097.1:0-6101 GCA_964435915.1 uncultured Dehalococcoidales bacterium | reverse complement strand
ACAATGTGGTATCTAACACCTGGCAGATCTGTAACCTTGCCGCCTCTGAGCAGGACAACCGAGTGTTCCTGCAGGTTATTATCTTCACCTGGAATGTAAGCCGTAACTTCCATACCGTTGCTCAGCCGAACACGTGCTACCTTGCGAAGTGCCGAGTTCGGCTTCTTCGGGGTCATAGTTCGAACTTGGAGGCAAACACCGCGCTTTTGCGGGCTTCCCTTTTTCAGTTCGACTTGCTGACTCGTGTATGAGTTGAATGCGACACGGAGCGCAGGAGTATTCGGCTTACGCCGTTTCTTTTTACGCGCGCTACGCACCAGTTGGTTAATCGTGGGCAAAATATAGTCCAGAAAAAGTGCACAAGAAGATGAACCCAACCGATATTGATTAGGCCACGAACGATAAGTATACGAACGAGTATGTCAGCAAGTCAACGAGAATTTAGGTCTTTTTACGGATTTCGACACCACACTGTGTCATTGACTTTCGTAGGTTGTGAAATTCGCCACAAACTAATACCCTTGGACGTTTCGGCGATGCGCGCACTCTGTAGTGGTTGCACGCGTGCGCAAACACCGCCAAAAACGCGTGATCTCTGCTTTCAACTGGTCATGCAACTGAATCCGGGTGTTATCAAGTGAGTTCCATAGCCCTTTTAGGGTTTGCTGATTCAGAGTCCGAACGCTTTGCGGCGGGCATCAGCGCGCTTGATCCTTCACTGGATCTGGTGAAATTCACCTCGGACACGAGCAAGGACGAACTCGCATCCAGCGTCGACGGTGCTCTTGTATGGGGTGCTGGCACGGGACTTGCAGGACCTTCCGGCATTGTGCACGCTGCTGCAGATGCCGGGGTTCCGGTACTGGTCATACAGCCTCTGGTGTCATTAGACGGAATTAGAGCAGGTCGAGAAGAAATCGAAATCTGCTTCCTACCATGTACACCAGAAGAGGTTGGAATCCGATTGGACCTCGTCATGTCGAGAAACACCACGACCGAGACGTCTAACACGATTATTCACGGTGAGCTAATGATCGATTGTGATCGCTACGAGGTCACGCTGAAAGGACGCAAGGTCGATCTCACATATAAGGAATATGAACTCCTGAGGTATCTGGCTTCGAATCCGGGTCGGGTGTTCAGCCGCGAAGCGCTACTTCGCAGTGTGTGGGAATACGATTATTTCGGAGGAACCCGAACTGTCGATGTGCACGTTCGGCGTCTTCGAAGTAAGATCGACGATATTACGTATAACTTCATTGAAACGCAGTGGAACGTTGGGTACAGATTCCGGTCTCCAGAGAGTTCTTCCTAGATAGATATGAGTAATTTGTTTCAAATTGAAACATTTCGTTAACAAGCCGCGCGTGCGGGAGCAATATTAGGTAGTCCACAATATTTAGTTTGAGCCTTATTAACGATTAGGCTCAGCGATAACCACCAGTACTTTTAGCCCTTGATAATCACACCCGAAAACCAGCGACCTAGAGTAGACGAAGAGGCGATTAAGTACGTCTTATTCTCCGCGCGTGAGCACGATGTGAAGTTTGTCCGGCTGTGGTTTACAGATATTCTGGGCACGTTGAAGGGCTTCGCCATCACTGTTGATGAGCTGGAAGGAGTTCTCCGGGGTGGGGCAAGTTTCGATGGAGCGTCGATCGAGGGAATGACTCGTGCCGATGAGTCGGACTTAATCGCCATGCCTGATCCGTCAACCTTCCAAATTCTGCCGTGGCGGCCCAGCAAAGACGCCGTTGCAAGATTGTTCTGCGACATAGAAACACCCACGGGCGAGCCATCGACAGCAGACGGTCGACAGGTTCTTCGCCGAAACCTCCTTCGAGCCTCCGAGATGGGTTTGACGTTCTACGTGGCTCCGGAGATAGAGTTCTATTACGACACTGGCGTTACTGGTGGGGATGAGAGTGCGAACAGGAGCGGTTACTTCGACCAGACATCTATCGACGGAGCCGGTGCGGATTTGCGGCGTGACACGGTTCTGACTCTCGAGCAGATGGGTATACCTGTAAAACACAGTCACCACGAAGTTGGCGATGGCCAGCACGAGATCGACCTACGCCACACGAATGCACTGACGATGGCCGATTCGATCATAACATTCAAGGTTGTCGCCAAAGAAATTGCAGCTCCAACCGGCGCCCATGCAACTTTTATGCCTCGCCCGTTTGGAGATAGACACGGTTCAGGTATGCACACTCACATGTCACTGTTCAGGGGCGATGACAACGTATTCTTCGATGCCGACGCCGACAGGCATCTCTCGGAAACTGGACGTCAGTTCATCGCCGGTTTGATGCGCCATGCGGCAGACATTTGCGTTGTGACCAATCAGTGGATCAACTCATACAAGCGGTTGATACCTGGACTGGAAGCTCCTGTTTTTGCTTCCTGGACAAAAGGCCATTTTGGTGACCTGATTCGAGTGCCGTCGTATCGACCTAGTCGTGAAGAGAGCGTCCGTGTCGAATACCGCGCTCCCGATCCCGCAGCCAATCCCTATTTACTATTCTCGGTCCTACTTGCAGCAGGCCTTGATGGGATCGACAAGAAACTGACACTTCCTGACCCTCTTGATGATGACGTTTACAGAATGTCTGATTCGGAGCTTGATAAGCACGGAGTCGCTCGGCTACCTCGAACGCTTGGCGAATCTATTCGCCTTGCCGAAAACAGCGAGTTGCTTGAGACGGCTCTAGGATCAACCGTGAAGGCGAATTTCCTCGCCAACAAGCGGCTAGAGTGGGAAGAGTTCAGCAACACGGTTACCGATTACGAGTTGGCCAGATACAGGCATCTGTAAGCCAGATACGCCCGCCTAGCTAATAGGGAAGTACTTGATCTTAAAACTAGGAGAAGCATGACCGAAGTCCGGAATACCTTTGATTCACTATCCAATGTTTTGCAGAATCGTAACAACGGTGCACAGCCGGAATTTGTACTGCCAAATTTCACTAAAATTGCAGAACGCGGGTTGTACGTTCCCGAGCTGGAACGCGATGCGTGTGGCGTAGGCATGGTTGCCAACATCACCGGTAAGCGTTCGCACGAGATTATCGATCAGGCGCTCGAAGTCCTGGTCAATCTCGGCCATCGAGGCGCGTCGGGAGCCGATCCTCTGACCGGAGACGGTGCAGGTATCACGATTCAGATGCCCGACGCGTTCATGCGGAAAGTCGCCGGGGAAGAAGGTATTTCACTCCCGGCTGAACGTCGATACGGCGTTGCGATGTGCTTCCTACCTGTTGAAGACGGACTGAACACCGCCGCGCGAGCGGCATTGGAATCATCTGCAACCGAGAACGGTATGCAGGTTCTCGGCTGGCGTGATGTGCCGGTCGATCCCGATGCCATTGGTATTACTGCTCAAACGACCATGCCGAAGATCGCTCAGCTTTTCGTTTCTGCGCCGGACGGGGTTGAAGACGATGATCTGGAACGCGTTTTGTACCTCGCGAGGAAATCGACTGAGAAGAATTTCGCCGATAGTGAGTCTGATCCTGAGATTCGTAAAACCCTCCTGCGAGAGTTCTACGTGTGTTCCTGGTCATCACGCACTTTGATCTACAAGGGCATGCTTCTGGTCGATCAGCTTGCTCGCTTTTATCACGACCTAGCGGACGAGATTATGGTTAGCGCTTTTGCCCTTGTTCACTCCCGTTTCTCGACCAACACTCTTGGCTCGTGGAAGCTCGCTCATCCTTTTCGAATGCTTGCGCACAACGGCGAAATCAACACCATTCGCAGTAACCGAAACTGGATGCAGGCGAGAGAACGGACTATCGATTCCCCGTTCTTTGGCGACAAGATCGATCAGCTGATACCAATCTGCCAATCAGGCGACGCGTCAGACACCGCATCTCTCGACAACGTGTTCGAGCTGCTTCGCATGACAGGCCGATCTGTCGAGCACACCGCTGCGATGCTGATGCCGGCTGCCTGGTACGGCCACGAGTCAATGCCCCAGAATGTCAAGGACTTCTACGAGTATCACGGCAACATCATGGAGCCGTGGGACGGTCCTGCGATGATCGTGTTTACCGATGGTGATGCTATCGGTGCGGTGCTCGACCGAAACGGTTTGCGTCCTTTCCGATACTGGGTGACCAATGATGATTTGCTGGTGATGGCATCGGAGACCGGTGTTCTGAACATCGATCCCGAACGCATCAAGTACCGCTCGCGTCTTGAGCCGGGCCGGATGTTCCTGATCGATTTCAAACAGCAACGAATCGTCGAACCTGATGAAGTGATCGACCGGATTGCATCCCAGAATCCGTACGGAAAATGGCTTGAGGAAAACCGCGCGACCATCGATTCCCTCCCCAAAGCCGACAGCTACCCAGAACCTGATATAGAGACACTCATCAGTCGGCAGATGGCCTTCGGCTACACTCGTGAAGACCTTCACCTTCTCATTCGCCCGATGGCAATCACCGGGCATCAACCCCAAGGATCGATGGGTGGTGATGCGCCGATCGCAGTGCTTTCTGACAAGCCGCAGAACATGTTCGCCTACTTCAAACAGGCGTTCGCGCAGGTGTCGAACCCGCCGCTGGATGCAATCCGAGAGAAGTTGATCACCCAACGAGCAGTACCGGCGGGTCGTCGACCGAACATCTTTGAGACAACACCACTCCACTGCCGCACGCTGCGAATCGACCACCCGATTCTCAGGAACTCAGAGCTCGCTAAGATCAAGACTTCAACGGTTCCGGGTGTGAAGGCGAAAACCATTTCGACACTGTTCCAGGCTGCTGGCGGAGCGGAGGCGCTGGATGCTGCTCTGGACCGTATCCGAGCCGAGGCAAGCCAGGCTATCGAAGACGATTACACTCTAGTCGTCCTTTCCGACCGCGGTGTCGACAGTGAGAACGCACATATTCCCTCGTTGCTTGCGACGAGCGCTGTTCATCACCATTTGATACGGGAGCGGAACCGTGCACAGGCCGACATCATCGTCGAGTCTGGTGAACCCCGCGAGGTCCATCACTTCGCTACTCTATTCGGTTATGGTGCTTCTGCGATCAACCCGTATCTGGCATTCGAGACCATCGCTGGGCTTCGATTGCGCCCAACAGCTGAAGAGAAGATCCCAAATCAGGACAGGGCTGAAGAAAACTTCCGGGAAGCTATCGAAGAGGGTGTTGTGAAGACGATGGCCAAGATGGGTATATCAACCCTTCAGGGTTACGTTGGCGCACAGGTGTTCGAGGCACTTGGTCTTTCTCATGATCTTGTAAACGAGTACTTCACCTCTACCATTTCACGAATAAGTGGAATTGGCACGAAGGAAGTTGCGCTCGACGTACTTACCACTCATTCTCAGGCCTACGCTCCCGACAATATTCCGTCGAACCTCAAACTTGATCTTGGTGGTCTGTACCTGTGGCGTGCCACGGGTGAACGTCACATGTGGAACCCGGATACGATCTCTCTTCTGCAGGACGCGGTCAAACGCAACGACCACGATGTGTTCAAGCAGTTCGAAGCCGCCTCGAACGAGGAGGCCGACAAACACATCACGATCCGGAACATGCTTGAGCCAGTTTTCAGCGATGAGATTTCGATTGATGAGGTTGAGCCTGCATCGAGCATTGTCAAGCGATTCGCTACGGGTGCAATTTCGCTTGGCTCTATCAGCCGTGAGGCACACGAAACCCTAGCGGTTGCCACCAACCGAATTGACGCTCGCTCTAACACGGGTGAGGGTGGTGAGGATCCAGAACGATTCACCCTAGATGACAATGGTGACTCGCGCTCTAGCGCGGTCAAGCAGGTCGCTTCAGGACGGTTCGGGGTCACAACCAACTACCTTACCAACGCGCAGGACCTGCAGATTAAGATGGCGCAGGGAGCCAAACCGGGTGAAGGTGGTGAGATTCCGGGTCGCAAGATCTCGGATTACATCGCTTATATAAGGAAGACAACGCCGGGAGTGGAGCTGATTTCACCTCCACCCCATCACGACATCTACTCGATCGAAGATCTGGCTCAACTGATCCACGATCTTAAAAACGTAAACCCCGATTCACGAATTCACGTGAAACTCGTTTCTGTTGCAGGAGTCGGAATTATTGCGG
>CAYTAO010000096.1:6209-7540 GCA_964435915.1 uncultured Dehalococcoidales bacterium | reverse complement strand
GATCTGGGCGCCCCGTCTTCACACACTGGAGCTACGTAATTTTCAATTGCCACCAACCACAAGAACATTCTCAACACGACTCGCAGCTGTTCCCCTCAAGCCAGGGGTTTACATTCACCGCGACTCCGTAGGAAAAGTTCTTTATGTAGGCAAATCCGCTTCTCTACGTAACCGGCTCAGGTCATATTTTGGTTCGAAGAAATATCTCGATGCCAAAACCGTAGATCTCGTATCCCGAATCGATGACTTTGAGTACATCGTCACCGAATCGGAGCAGGAGGCGCTACATCTTGAAAATTCGCTGATCAAGAAGCACAAACCAAAATACAACGTACGACTCAAGGACGATAAGCCCTACCCCTACATCAAAGTCGATCTTGGGGAGGATTTTCCTCGTGTTTACGTAACTCGCAGGTCTGCCAATGATGGTGCACGATATTTCGGCCCGTTCGCGTCGGCAGGAAGTGTCAGAAAAACTCTCGATCTTCTCAAGCGACTATTTCCTTACAGATCCTGCACAAAAGCGATCACCGGCACCGATGATCGCCCTTGCTTGGAATTTCACATCAAGCGTTGTGTTGCGCCCTGCACTGGGTACGCCTCGAAAATTGACTACTCGAAAGTCATAGATCAGGTGCTGATGTTCCTCGAAGGAAACACCAAAGAAGTCGTTTCCGAACTCGAAACCGCCATGCTCGAAGCCTCAGACAGTCTCGAATTTGAACGGGCAAGCGCCCTACGAGACCGGCTAAAAGCGATTGAGCGAATTTACGAAGGGCAGAAGGTCGTTGGGCCGGGTAATGAAAATCTCGATGTGATCAGTGCTGCCTATGGCGGTGAGGAGGCATGGGTTGAGATCTTCTTCGTAAGGCATGGCAATTTAATTGGTCGAGACCACTTTACGATGAGCGGTACTCGTGATGAAGGCGGCGAAGAGATACTCGCGCGATTCATCGAGCAGTTTTATTCGTCAGCATCGCACGTCCCGAGACGGATTCTCGTTCCCGCACAGGTCAATCGGGAATCGGTCATCACAGAGTGGCTCGAATCACGGCGCGACGGCCCTGTGGAAATTGCGATCCCACAACGGGGTGCAAAACGACGACTGGTGCAGATGGTTAGCGAAAATGCTATCCAGGGACTCGAACAGTTGAAATTGAAGTGGATATCAGACACCACGCGAATGGAACAGGCGATGTCTGAGTTGCAAGAAGAGCTGAATCTGGCATCACTTCCTCAACGTATCGAGTGCTATGACATATCGCACATTCAGGGAACAAACACAGTTGCAAGCATGTCGGTATTTCAGGATGGAAAGCCACTTTCATCGG
>CAYTAO010000096.1:0-6199 GCA_964435915.1 uncultured Dehalococcoidales bacterium | reverse complement strand
CGCCGTTTCAAGATTAAGAGCCATGATAGAAACGATGATTTCGCTTCATTGCAGGTAGTTCTGACTAGGCGGTTCAAACGTTTGAAGAATGCGAGAGAAGGTGGTGAACAAAACGCCAGCTTTGCCGTAGCACCTGATCTCGTACTGATTGACGGCGGTAAAGGACAACTGTCATCAGCGGTCGAGGTTATGTTGCATCTCGGTCTTCCCGATATTCAACTTGCGTCAATCGCAAAACGTGAAGAAGAGATTTTCTTACCGGAAGCAGCAGAACCTGTGATCATACCGAGAAACTCTCAGGCACTCTTCCTCCTGCAAAGGGCTCGAGATGAGGCACATCGGTTCGCAATTACTTTCCATCGTAATTTGAGAGGGAAATCTGCCGTAAAATCTGCATTGGATCTGGTGCCGGGCATTGGACCAAAACGGCGTAAGATGCTCATCCGTACTTTCGGATCGGTCAAAGGGATACGTGAAGCAACTGAAGAACAGATTGCAGCCGCTCCCGGCATGACCAAAAAGCTCGCAAGCCAAATCAAAGAGCATCTTTAGGAATCTATGCAAGCACTGTCGTTTCCCAGTTATGGTCGCGTCGAAATAGTTGAACTTCCCCGCCCTGCCCTTCGTCATCCTGACGACGTCATCGTACTGGTCACTACAACCGCGATTGGGCCATGGGATGTCGAACGCTTTCTCAGTGTTGGAGGAGACAGTGTCGTACCTGGTGGCGAGTTCGCCGGCATCGTAGTTGAGACAGGCGCTGATGTCTCGACGATCGAGTTAGATGACCTTGTGACGAACACGACTTACCATACTGGCTGTTCGGGCCAGAGCGATCTGTTCGGATCCACCACATTATCAGGTGGCCATGCTGAGTATGTTCGGGTACCCAACGCTGACACAACGCTAACGAAGATCGGATCAAGCGTTGAGGAGCGTGCCGTGTTGGCAGGTGGATCGGTTGGACTTGGGGCGAACGCTGCTGCAATGGCGCTCGCCAACTCACCGGATGCTTCGCTTGCGATCGTGGGATGCGACCCGATCGGGATGACAGCGTTAATCACGCTGAAAAACGCAGGAACAGGCGACAGATTACTGGCAGTTGAAGATCACGCAGCGCGGAAAACTCTGGCTTCGGGATTCGCTTCCGAAACGCTCAGGAGTTCACAGATACAACTAGAAAACAAAGTAGACACCGTGATCGTTGGCTCTACTCGTGATTATCCCGGATTCGAGTCCGTAGCCAAGCTGATGAAAAACTCCAGTTCAATAATCTTCTCGGAGCCGTACGGCGCTGAGAGAGTGGTAGAGCAAGGCATCGTACTACCACCTAGCATAGCAATCTATGCAGCAAACTGGCCAACGAATGGAGATGCCAGAAAGATCGTAACTGCGATCCAGATCCGACAACTCGATCTCACTCCACTCGTGTCACATGTGATTCCGTTCGACGAAGCTCAAGCAGCTTACGAAGCCGCCACCGAACCCGGTCCGGGTGTTCAGAAAGTGCTTCTTAAGCCTTAACCAACAAGTTTGACTCGCTAAATTTGGGTACTACGGCCGCCTTGTCGAGGGCTTTGTGAAATCCCTCGGGGGTGCCGGCGCCGGACGTCTATCTGCGACGTCTATCGCTGCTACGAGCTGCCTTCTTGCCCACAGAACGGTCAACGCGGCATCCAAATTTGCGAGCGTCTCAGGTAACGATAGATTCCCATCAGGCAAACCCAACTCGATCCTATCCCCTGCTGCCGTATCCAAGGGCGGTGCGACCTGTTTGGAACCGAGTGACGGATCGACACCGGGATCTGCTTCTGTGAATTCAAATTCCACAGAATCAGCCGGTGTTGGCTGATTGGAATGAGCGGATCTCGAATACCTGAATTCAGGGGTGTGCTGTGTGTTGGTATCGCGACCTAGATCCGAAGTAACGTTCACCATTTCCTCCACACCGCTGTCTGGTTTGGGCAGATGCGGGCGTGCTTCACTAAAAATACGGTCGATCAGTGCAAGCCGCCGCGCTACTTCAGTACGATCTGCTCCAGATAACTCTTCGAGTAGAACTGCGAGCCGGTCAGATGCGTACGGATCATCTCCTAACCGGGTGGACATCTCAACAAAGAACGATACGTTGCGTGCAAGTGCCTCGCGTGCACTTTCGCTCTCTTTCGCTGAGAGGGGCGTGACAGCCCTCAGACCGTCTCTGGTAACTCTTACTCTGCTACGACCTCCTGCAACGCCCCACATACGCAATGCGCCAAGGCGTGCGGCGAATGCTCCACCACGTTCGGACATACCTAACGACCTGGCAAGCCCCTGACGCGAAACTTCACCGGCGAATTCACGCGCTATTTTTTTACCAAGTTCGATGCTTTCAAATAAACCGATTTCGGGGAATTCATAGTCACCTAATTTTGCCATCGAGACTTTCCTAACTGATTGTTCATTGAACTCATCGGTCCACAGACAGGACGTAGATTGAATCGTCACGTAATTAGCGATGATTTCTTGATCGAAACAGTCTTATAACGGGTTACACATTGATAACACACCAGCGTTTTCCCTGTGTTTACGCTAACAAACACACCGTCACGCCGTATTTTACGCTGCATATCAGCCGTATAGCAAGCGTAATTGGAGCGGTTCCACTATAATATGTGCCTGCCTGGCCAGTTCAGTGTTGCTACTCTAGTTACAGTCTGAAGAAAATAGCGCTCACTATGATTCAGATCAAATAATGTGCATGCACATGCTATTGGCGCTTTTGTCGTTCTTATTTCGGCGTATTTTGTTTCACTACAGTGTCTGAAGAGCTCCTAGAACATTTGGATATGTTCCAAATCCAGCGTATTTAACCTTCAGACCGGCTCAGCGCCACGTATCGAAGTTCAGCGATATCCTTCCGAACACAGAGATCTCCGACTCCTCTATTAGTGGCTGTTATCTGATACAGAATAAGATTTAACATCGTTTTAGACTGAGTCAAAAGATCATTCGATGCAACCCAGCGACATCCCGTTCTTGTGCCGGAATCAGTGCATACACGCGCGTAGAGCAGCGCATATTTTTCCAGTCGAATATCGTCACTGGTCAGCCACGTCCAGTTCAGATAAACCGTGACCGACCAGCGACGATATTTTGCGCCAACCTCACTAGCAGGATTCAGAGTTAATAACCGGTATCTTTAGCGTTGTTTTTTGCATGTAAGCCAAGTGTAAGAATCGACTTTTTGAACTTGATGACAAAAATATCGAATTTTTCATTATTTTGAACTAGCCTTGAATTTGGGCTTGATACTGGAACGCTTATTTGGCACAAAAAATAACCCGGTGTGGTTTGCTCCACACCGGGTTATTTAAGGCCGATAATTGACTATTTTTACGTCCGACTATTAGCGCTAATAACTAGTCGTCGCCGGCAACCACCCCGCCAATAGATCCGAGCATTTTAGTGAGCTCGAGTGGGAGCACATACTTCGTCGACTCCCCTTCTCCGATTTCCTTAAGTGCTTCGATGTACTGGAGAGTCATGGTGTTGACTCCAACGCCCCCGGCGGTATCTTGAATCTTTTGGAGTGCCTCTGCATAACCAGATGCCCGCAACACAGCCGCCTGCTGGTCACCTTCGGCCTTCAGAATCTCCGCCTGCCTAGCACCATCGGCCTCAAGCACCGCTGCCTGCTTCTCACCATCGGCAATCGTGACCGCAGCCTCGCGGGTTCCCTCAGCTTCGAGAACAACTGCACGACGTACACGCTCAGCAGACATCTGCCGGTTCATTGCTTCCTGAATATCTCTCGGAGGGTCGATCTCACGAATTTCAACGTTCGTAACCTTGATTCCCCACCGCTCCGTCTCGCCACCCAATCGGGATCGAATCAGTTCGTTGATTCGATCTCTTTGCGACAACACATCATCAAGATCGATATCACCGATAACAGCACGTAAAGTCGTAGTTGCAAGACCAACTACGGCTGACGTGTAATCTTCAACCTCAAGTACGGCCTTTTGTGCTTCTTCCAGGTTCACTCTCAAATACACTAGGAAATCGATCTCAATCGGTGCGTTATCTTTTGTGATATTTGTCTGCCTGGGAATATCAAGAACGGTTACGCGAGTATCGATCTTCTGGATTTGATGAATGATCGGCAGCGCAATAACACTCCCCGGCCCTTTCATGCCTTCAAAAGTACCGAGCCTAAATCGAGCAACCCTTTCGTAATCCCGAACAAAGTTAATCAGTCCCATCGAAACCTCCTGTCGGACTCGGATTACCGGTCCGTCTGTTCTTATTCGTTATCTGATACTTCACTCAAACTTGAATCGTTCTGCACAGGTTTCACCTTTAGATGATTCCCGTAAACCGAAACTACTTCGATATTTGCACCCGCTGAGATTGTTCTTGCCGTCCCAGATTCTGCTTCTCCAGACCAAAACTCGCCATTCACCAATACCTCTCCCAACGGTGATAAATCACTGGAAACAACACCAGTTGCACCGACCAAACTTACGGAAACAATAGGACTTTGATACAAGCGAATTCGTCGAGATTTATGAATCTCTAATACAACCCACAATATCAAACCAGCTGCAACTGCCCCAACTGTTGCCAGCAGCCAAAGACTTATCGTCGGCGAATCCCATGGGATGCCCGGACTTCCGAAAAATCCGACCAAAATTATGCCGCCTAGAATCAGGCTGATCGTCCCCGCAATACCGAAGTAACCAATTCCGGGGTGGAGTAATTCCAGATAGAACAACAACAGCGAGAGCACTATCAAAGCAACACCAGCCCATGAGAACGGCAACTGCCCAACGCCTGCCCAACCAACAATCAGGAACAGCACGCCCAAAGTACCCGGTACCCACAAACCCGGATTCCACAATTCAACTATCACACCGAGTCCACCGAGCGAAATCAGTAGAAACGCAATGTCGGGATTCGATATGAATGACAGGACGCGTTCCAACAGAGTCAAATCTACGGTATTGGTGGTGACATTACCGAGATCAAGAATGATCGTCTTGGATTCCGACTCCACTGTATAGCCATCAAGTTCGTGTAAAAGAGACGCGTAGTCGACTGCAATAAGATCGACTATTCCTAATTCAACGGCCTCTAGTGCTGAGTATGCTGCAGCAGAAAGTACAGTGTCTTCCAGAGCGGACACGTTCCGGTCTCGTCGTTCTGCGATGCTCCGAATAAATGCCGCTGTGTCTTGAGATGCTTTTTGGCTCAAGGTTTCAGGCAGATCGCTGCCATCCGATTGAACAACGGCTGCCGCACCGATGTTCGTAGCGGGTGCCATGGCGAGAACGTCGGCTGAGGCGCCAATAAAGACCCCTGCACTAGTGGCCCGGGCACCCTCAGGAGCCACATATACAGCCACAGGTACCTCAGATGCCAGAATAGACGCTACGATGCCCCTCGTGGCATCTAGGAGACCGCCGGGCGTATCTAGAATGACTACAACCAGTTGTGCATCTTGCTCAACCGCCGTGTCTAGGCCTCTGTCGACGAATCGCGCCGAGACACCATCTATTGCGCCATTAAGGCGGATAAGAACCACATTTGTGTCAATGTCGGTCGACTGAGCGTTTACAGGTCGTTCACTTGAAAACGACATTCCCCAAAGGCCAGCCAGCGTAACAAGCACTGCGATCAGCACCCGAACAAACCTGAGAACCCGGTTCATCAACAGTTTAGTCACAGTTCAACTCCGTGCTGGCATCTTACTCGAAATACGATCAGAAACAGTTGACCGGCAGAACAAACCTGCCAAAATACGGCCGCGATTACTTCGCGTGTGCCCACTCGGGCAACAAAGCGAGTAAGAATCCAGATTACGGATCCCAGATGAAAATCACTGATATCAAGACATTTCACGCACACGACGGCCAACGGAACAACATCTTCCTTGAAGTCGAGACAGATGAAGGCATCACAGGTGTTGGCGAGGCCTACTCGATTGGGCCTGACCGAAGCGTCATATCGATCATCGACGAGATGAAACCGTGGTTCATAGGTGAGGATCCCAGTCGTATTGAGTGGCTAATACGCCGAACTAAGAACACGTTGCGATTCCCACTTGGACAGGTTGCATGGTCAGCGATATCTGTAATTGACCTCGCACTGTGGGACATCGCTGGCAAAGCAGCTAAAGTTCCCGTGTACAGCTTACTCGGGGGCAAAACCCGTGATC
>CAYTAO010000095.1:0-7601 GCA_964435915.1 uncultured Dehalococcoidales bacterium | reverse complement strand
CGTGCACCGGTCCCTTCGTTGATTTCGTCGGCGACAGTCGCCGCAACATCCCCATGCACATCGCAGACCGCGGACATCTCCACGGTATCGAAATACTTACGAAGTTCGATGTAGCCGTGAGCATGCCTGCGCCCCATGCCACCACAACCAACAAGTGCTATTTTGAATGTCATTTTTTCTTGTTTTCCTATTCGTTATTTCAACACGCTGAATACCGATTACGGCAGCATATCGACCAGCGGTTGAATGTTTTTAACTTCGCCCTTGAAGTCGATTCCCAGATCGTGAACGATCTCGACGATCTTATCGTTGAATGGCGTTGGTACACCCAACTTACGCCCCATATCCGACACGTATCCATTCAAGTAGTCGATCTCATTGCGTCGGCCTATACGCACGTCTTGTCCAAACGACGGCACACCACCAGGTCCTGCGTTACGGGCACTTTCTAGTATGGTATTTTCGACGGCTTCGACGTTGCGGCCCTCCGAGGCGTCAATCACGTCGTCAGGAGAAAGACCAAGCACCGGGTGCAGGTGAATTCCGTGTGAACGGGCTACTTTCGCAACTTCAGCACCAAGCTGTATTCCAATCCGACGAGGGTTGGCTTCCCCGCGAACTTCGGCGGTGCCATAACCGCTCACGCCCGAGAGTGCGTTGGCCATGCAGTTGATCATGAGTTTCGACCAGCGGTCGCCCCACAGGTCATCTGAAAACTCAGTTTCGGCTACCGAGTTCATCACTTCCACCAGTTCCCTCGCTCTGGGGGTGTCAGAGCCATCATGCTCGGCAATTTTGAATCCATATTCGTTTTCGTCAGTCCGAATTCCTCGGCCCGGTTCGTAAGCCGCGGCGCCGATTGTGATGATGCAGCCGAGTGAGCGTTCGACTCCGGCGATGTTCGCCATCTTTTCGTCGTTTATACCGTTCTGGAAGTCGACGAACACCCCGTGGTCGGGATCGACGTACTTGAGCATGAGAGTAGTTGCCCATTCAGTGTCGTACGACTTAACGGCGATGAATGCCACGTCGAAGGGCACCGTTTCGTGCTGGAGCTCGTGGATATGGATCGCCTTAGGGTGGGTGAGATGTTCTTTCCACCGTGTCTCGACGGTAAGACCGTCGGCCTTGATCTTCTCGATGTGCTCCCACCACTGGTCGATAAGCGTAACGTCGTGCCCGCCCTCGCTCAGCAACCCACCAACAACGCTACCAATGCCGCCAGCACCCATGATCCCTATTCGCATCCGTTCGTCGCTCCTTTAATACACTTCGCCACCAAGCACGGTGTTCGGTAGCGAAGTGTATGCGCTATTGAGGAAGATTGGGGCTGCGGAATTTGCCCCGAGTTGGACAACTGTTCGCTGGATCCGCGTTCCTCCTCATCCAAACCCTCTCTCTCGGGGAGGATTTAAATTTTTAGGAGCAGCTAGAGGGTTACGCCACCGACCTCAACACTGATATCGCTATCGACTGGCTCGATTCGCGGGAAAGCGGAGACTCGTTCTTCCTAATGGTTCATCACAAAACACCTCATTCATCGTAGATACCCGCCAAACGACACGGAAATCTCGGAGTCGAAGGCAAATTTCCAGAACCAGAAACGCTGATGGACGACTGCGAGACTCGGTCGGAAGTAGTGAAGATCACATCGATTCGAATCGAAGGCACCTGCAAACCCAATATCAAGTTCAATCCACCACCCGGAATTTCGAAAGATGAAAGTAGGAGTACCAGAAGTACATCACCGACTACAACTGCACCATGGCATCACGCTCGAGGACAGTCGAAATCCAGACGTAAAAATCGACTCCGAATGGGAACTCTACAATCTTGAAGCCGATCCACGCGAGATAAATAACATTTACGGACATGCGGGTTACGCAAAGGCACAGGCCGAAATACTCGCTAAGTTAGACTGACTACAGGCCAGGACCGGTGACGAGCCGCGGCACTAACACTCCCTAACTAAACATGCCGATAACTCATCGGCTATTCGCGCGTTGAACTCTACTTGCCCTTCGACACCTTCCACTCCCTGAAGCGCTCTTTGGTTTCGTCTGAAATCGGGTAGTACGTACCCGGTGGAACTTGCTCTTCGTCGATGAGACCGATAACAAACTCCTCTGCCTCTTCCTGCTCCTCAATCCAGTCGATAACTTCCTCAGCCCTGTCGGAAGGTACAACCACAACGCCGTCGTCATCGGCAACAATCACATCACCAGGCATGACAAGCACACCACCCACGTTGATCGGCTGATCGACTTCGTACGACTCGAGAAACGGCAAGTTTCCCGCAGGTGATCGGTTCTTCGCAAACACCGCCAGATCATAATCGTCAGCAATCATCTGAAGATCACGAATCGCACCGTCGGTAACAAGACCCTGTGCCTTGTTGTGCCACAGTTGGCGGGTTTTCATATTGCCGAGAATGCAGGAGTATTCATCGAACGTGTGTGCCTCAGCGACGAGGACGTCGTTTGGTCCGCACTTGCCCATGGCGATGTACTCGGGCGACTCGGCGCCTTTTCTGGTTTCCGAAAGCAGGTCGGGTCGAGCCGGAATAAATCGCAGCGTCTGCGCCCGTCCCACCAACGTCTTACCCGGCGTGTAAGCCTTCACGCCGCGCATCAAGCACAACTGATAGTTCGCTGAAGCAAACCACTCCTGCCCTTCCGGTGGAGCAAGACGCCACACAGCGCTGTAAGCGGTCGCGGAAGTTACCTTCCGAAAGCGATCAAGTATTTCATCTGAAACGTGTGTTGCCATGTGAAGCTAGCTCCATTCCTATGATGTTTTATCCATTTGTTTACATTTATCTATGAGTATGTCGAACACACACGGTTCTCGTTCGAACATCCCAGCCAGACCTACGTAATCAGGCTTCAATCCGCTCTGAATATCGCCCGTTGGAACAATACGGATCAGATCGTACCAATGACGTGCGTAAACTTCCCAGTAACGCTGATGTTTCACAGGCGCAACATGAATCAGGGTCGCCTTCTCCCAGAATGTACGCTCGATATCCACAGCCTCACCGTAGCTGCAGGTAGCTCTATTGAATTTGCAGCTTCGGCCTCTCTCAAGATCGCTCTGGGTCTTTGTGTAGTGGTATGGCTCACCTGTAGAGATGCAACCTAGCTCTATCCGTACAACTGACCTTCGGATGCGTTCGTGGCAGCAACGTGCTGTCTTTCAAGTTCGAGAATCAATGATCGATCGTCACCCATTTCGAAACCTCTAAGCTAGTATTCGATTCAAACGCCGAGTGAATGCTTTGAAAGCAGACTACTCCTTGATATCAGCTTGGGGTGCAACTCATAACTGTGACACCCACAAACAGCACCCTGTATCTACTCCAACCGTCCATACGATCAAACTGCCAAACAATCCAGCTCCATCAGTCACCCGCCGAAGTTGAATCGTCCAGCTTCGTTGCATTCGAACTCGGAACATCACCCAGTAGAGTTCTCCTGAAAGTTCTATCCATTTGTGAATGAATCTTCATCGCAGCAGTCGCTACAAGCGCAGCGCTCAACACCATCACCAGAGCGGGTACCGGAGATACGAGATCGGTTACAGGCATCATTTCGAGTAGCTGCGTCACCAGCCAGACCCCAGCTATCACCACGACTATGCTCACGATTGCGTTGCTCACGGTCTCTGCAACATTAGTTTTTACACTGAGATCTAATCGGGCGAAACCACGTCGTATCAATATCGTACCTAGATCGATCAGAACACGCCGCAGCACGATGCTTGCCGGCACAGCCAACGTCACTACCGCCGAGAGTGTTGCGACGATGATTAGGTCGGATGAAATCCCAAATTCCTTCGCCAGGCTTTTTCCGACGTTCGAAATCAACACACCGGCAACTATTACCAGTCCGATAATTCCAAAGCTTACAGCCGCCGACCTGACTCCCTGCACCAGGTCATGAGATGCCGGTTTTGCCGGAGCCAACGCCCGTCGCGCAGTAGCAATGCCTGTCGAAAAAACTGCCGCTTTGGTTTTTACTCGAGTCGGGAGCAGCCAGCCAATCGTTTTTCCGATCACTGCCGGGGACCTGAACACCTGCGGATAGATGAACGACGATATCAGGGTACTGATCGTCACGATCGGATACATCTGCGCTCCAACAGACGCATGTTCACTTCCAGACCTGGCAATCGCCAACGAGAACTCCCCCGGTTGTGGCATCGCAGTACCGACTCGAAGCGACGTCTCTCCATCATGACCTGTCAGGAACGAACCCACGGTCGCGGCGAGTACCTTCCCGGCAATCAGGACTCCCGTAACAATCAACGCAGTACCAAAATACTCCGGCACATCACCCATGTTCACCAGCATCCCAATCGAAACGAAGAACAGGGCTGCAAACACGTCACGTACTGGCGCAATCAAGCGTGCAATTTGATCTCTATGCCTCGTATCGCCCAGTATGGTCCCGATCAGGAAAGCACCGGCTCCGGCGGAAAGGCCCATTTCACGAGCCAGCAATCCAACACCAAAGCACATTCCAAGCGACCCAATCAACAACGTTTCACGAGATTTCAAATAATCGAGGAGGTCCATCAAACGAGGAGCCAGAAGCGTACCGAACACAAGCGCACCGATCGCAAATACGGCCATTTTTATTATGATCGGCCAGACCACAACTGCACCACTGCCCTCCTGATTTGCATAGCCTGCGAACACTGAAAGAAGTACAACAGCAACAAAGTCTTCGACAACCAGCACGCCAACAACAAGCTGTCCACGCAAAGTCATCAGTTGACCGTTCTCTCGCAAGATCCCAACCAGCACCGCCGAGCTAGAGAACGCCAGCGCAGCACCCAGATAAATCGATGTCGTACTGGTCCAGCCCAGTGCTCGACCAAGGAAGTAACCAAGCAAAATCATAGCTGTTACTTCAACCGCACCGATGACCACAACCCGAAATCCAACCTTACGGATTCGCTCCCACCCGAACTCAACTCCGATCGAAAACAGCAAAACGACCAATCCGACCTCGGCCACCAAAGATACGGTCTCAGTATCGGCAACGAATTGACCTTGAAGTGCGAACGGGCCTACAAGCACGCCCGCGAGAAGATACCCGAGGATCGGTGGCTGCCGAATCAGGCGGAACAGGATCAAGGCAGCGGCTGCAGCAACCATGATCAGCGCAAAATCTCTTACAAAATCTCCTGAGTGCACACCTTAATAATAGAAAAACAGCCCTCATATATCGTTGATACTGAGAACGGGTTCAGTTGAATTCACAGGCACAACCAGTACCTGAACAACCGGATGGAACAGGATCACCGGCATATCAAGCAGCGTTACTATCCGGTGCTCGGGTTTGGACGCTTGAAATCGGCAAGTCGTTTCTGCACAGCATTCGATGAGGTACGAAACTACTGATAGTTAATCGATCCGGAGACAAGCGGATTACTTCAAATTCATATTCTTGGCCATCGACCGCTATCGAACTCAATCGGTTACCTCGCTCTAACACCTACGTTGCCCGAGTATTATCTGGTCATTCATTCACAATAGTGGTTCCGAAGGAAGCAGAAATGAAGGTTCTCGTAACCGGCTCGTCAGGACTTATTGGCTCGATACTCATCAACGCACTCTCGGATACGTTTGAGATGTCCGCACTCGACGTTAGAAACTCCGACAACGCACTAGACGTACCCACTCTGATCGCTGACGGCTCAGACTTCGACTCCCTGTCACAAGCGTTTAAAGGCGTTGATGCGGTGGTCCACCTTGCAGCCAACGCCCCGGTCGAAACCCCCTGGCCCGACGTTCTTAAGAACAACATCTCAAGTACCCACAACGTCTACGAAGCTGCTCGCCAAAACGGCGTGAAACGAGTCGTGTTCGCCAGCTCAAACCACGCTGTCGGTAACTTCGAAATGGACGAGCCATACAGCCGAATCCGAGTTGGAGACTATGAAGGACTCACTCCCGGTGGGTTCACCCGAATAGACCATCTGGTACCGATTCGCCCTGACTCCGACTATGGTGTGAGCAAGGCGTTTGGCGAAGCCACCGGGCGTTACTATAACGAACACTTTGGTCTTGAAGTAGCGTGTTTACGTATTGGAACAGTGAACGCAAAGAACAGCCCCGCTGGCTCCGTAAGAACGCTGGCAACATGGCTGAGCCATCGTGACCTGACGCAGCTTGTTAGCCAATGTCTCACCCAGCCACTCGGATTCGAGATCTTCTACGGCGTGTCCGATAACACATGGCGATTCTGGGACACCGATCACGCCAAGAAAACGATCGGCTACGATCCACAGGACAATGGCGAGGACTACCGCTGAAAAATGACGACACCCCGAGCGACGATCGTCGATGGCGCCGCACACGCATGGGTTGCCAACGACCCGGCATTCCCACTCGATCCGAACACCGCAACGTGCCCAGCCAACCTGCCCAAGATCGATGAATCAGCGGAACACCTAATCGCCCGAATGTCTACTTTCGGAATCGATGAAACAGTTATAAGCCACGTCAGTTACTACGGTAATGACAATCGGTACAGCGTGCACTGCGTAAAGACTTATCCAGACCGGTTCACCGGTGTCGGCCTGCTCGTTGGCCATCGAATGCATTCGCCAGATGATCCCGAGAACCCCGCACGGCTTGAACGCCTGATGCGCGAAGACAGAATGTCAGGCTTGCGACTCAGTCCGATTTACAATCCAGATGTAATATGGATAAACGACCCCGTCTCCTACACGCTCTGGCAAAAAGCTGAAGAACTGGGTGCCGTGTTCAACATCTTCGCAGCACCTCACCAGATAAACCAGATCGGTGACATGGCACAGCGATTCCCCGGCGTGAACATCGTTATAGACCACTTCGCTATGTTCGATATCACGGCACCAGACTCTGAATGGTTCGACCCGCTCATGGCCTTGCACCGCCACCCGAACGTGTATCTAAGAACTTCACTTCACAATCCTTCACAGGAGAAATTGCCGTTTTACGACATGTGGCCGTACCTGAAGAGAGCGTACGATTCCTTCGGCCCGCAAAAACTAATCTACGCGAACGATTACGAACTACTAATAATGAAGGATCTCATTACGTTCTTCACAAACGATGACAAAGAGATGATCCTCGGCGGCAACGCCCTTGCCATCTACCGCGAAAACATAAAAATCTAACCAAGCTCACCTCGAGCCACAAAGGAAAACAACCAAGCAATGGACTACCTGCCGCTACCGGGTACACCGGTCGAGGATCTCGACACCCCGGCGATAATCGTTGACCTTGATATCGCCGAATCCAACATCAAAGCCATGGCCGATTTCGCCAAAGAAAACGGCGTAAGCATGCGCCCGCACATGAAACCTGCAACGAGCCCCTACTGGGCCCGCAAGCAGATGGAAGCCGGTGCGATCGGAGTCTGTGCGGCAAAGGTCGGAGAGGCGGAGATCCTCGCAGAAGGTGGCATCCCGGAGATCCTCATTCCCAATCAGGTCGTGGGCGCAATCAAGATCCGGCGCCTGTTCGGTGTCGCTGCACGATCCAACATGACCGTCGCGGTAGATAGTCACGAAAACGTAGCCGAACTCTCAGAAGCAGCACAGGCATT
>CAYTAO010000094.1:0-7634 GCA_964435915.1 uncultured Dehalococcoidales bacterium | reverse complement strand
GATGGGAATTCTGCCGATTCGACCGCAATGCCCCGTGCAAGTGCTATTTCAATCACGTTCTCCATCGCTGCTAGTACCTCAGGGTGCTGCCACCCGCCATGGAAACCGATGCTCGCAGCAAGATCGCCCGGTCCGAAAACAACCCCGTCAACCCATTCGTTCGCCATCAACTATCCGGCGTTTTCAACCCCGAGTCGAGATTCCATCTTTAACACGAGCATAGTTGCCTGGTTTGCTTCGCGGCAGTACAGCTCAGCGTCGGTGTCTCGGTAGTCGACGTTTTCACCCATGAACAGTGCGCGCTCGCCGATTGGCGGGTACTTCATCCACCGCACGAGGTCATCGACCTGTTCAACGGTTTCTGCGTGGCAGAGATTGATTCCCAACGCACCTGCATCCAGCAAGCGAGACACGAGAATTCGGTCGGTCGTTGGGACTGTGATCTACGTGATTGCTCTAGTTTGGTGGGCTCGGCAGCATACCACCGGCATAAAAACGGGCAGCACGTTACTTCAACCTCACTTAGAATCTTCGAATGCTTAATAACAACAATCTCTTCTGGATCGATCTTGAAATGACCGGCCTTGGCGATGAGCAGGTGATCGTTGAGATCGCTTCTCTCGTGACTGACGCAAATCTGAACATCCTTGCCGAAGGCCCAGAGTTGGCCATTCATCGCACTCCTCAGGAAATGGCACGCATGGAGGAGTGGCCGGCGAAGCAGCACAAGAAATCGGGTTTACTCGACCGCATTGAGGCTTCAAAGATCGATGTTGCCGAAGCCGAGGCCCAGACACTCGAATTCCTGAAAAAGTGGACAGAAAAGGGTAAGGCGCCGTTGTGCGGCAACTCGATATGGGTCGACCGGCGATTCCTACATAAGGAGATGCCGACTATCGAGGACTACCTGCACTATCGGATGATCGATGTGTCATCGTTCAAAGAGCTGGTTGAACGCTGGTACCCGAAGAATCACAGACCGCCGACCAAGAAAGGCACGCACCTTGCGATGAACGACATTAAGGAGAGCGTTGAAGAGCTGAAGTGGTACCGGGCGAACGTGTTTGTGGATGCGGGTGCCGAGTCGTAGATTGCAACATCACCGCTCCCCCGCCGAAGATTCCTCCGCGGGAGTTGGGATGACGGATGGCTGGTTCTTTTGACTTCCCTCTGAGGGAGAGGACTTTCGTAGACGCGCTGAGTTGTACCCGCTACTGAACGCTGTATCCACCGTCGATTGGGATTGAGATTCCTGACACGAACTGCGAGGCATCGGACGCTAGGAAAACTGCCGTACCCGCAAGATCTTCAGGCTGTCCCCACCGGCCGGCCGGTGTGCGTCCTTCGACAGCGTCGTAGCGATCCGGGAAGAGCCTACCGAAGTCGTCAGTCATTTCGGTGACAATCCAGCCAGGAAGAATTGCGTTTACCTGAACGTTGTACTTGGAATATGCAACGGCACAGCTCTTGGTGTACTGAACCACCCCGCCCTTGCTGGCGGCGTAAGCGGGCGCATATGAAGAGCCAAAGATCGACATCATCGAGCCTATATTGATGATCTTGCCGCCACCCCGGGATTCGAAGAGCGGGAAGGCCAGTGATGTGACACTGTGCATACTGGTGAGGTTCGTGTCGATCACGTCTTGCCAGTCTTCTTCAGACAGCAGGTGCGGCTCATCAGCTCGTTTGTTAGTGCCAGCGTTGTTGACCACGATATCGAGCCCGCCGAACTTCTCGACTGTTGCATCGAGTGCAGCCTGAATCGATGGCCTGTCGGTGACATCACACTGAACGGCAAGAACGCGATCTTCCACACTAGGACCCAGGTCAGTAATCTCAACGACCGCCGAATCCAGCTTAGATTTTGTCCTCGCAGCAAGCACGACAGAAGCTCCGTGTTCAACAAATCCCTTCGCCATTCCGAGTCCGATGCCACCATTTCCACCGGTTACGAATGCGACCTTGCCTTCGAGATTAAACAAATTGATTCTCCTGTGTTCGTTGCGATAATTTCCTCGTCTCGACCTTGAGCGGAGAGACAACGTAGGACACCGATTGACCGTTATCACTCCGGCCACGTCGGGATGAGGACCCTTCGGGTGCGTAATAGACGAGATTATCTCAAAGAGTTTTCATACTTGTCGTTCACTCGTATCGCATAGAGGTTTACGAATTTATGGAATAGAATTTCGGGCGGCCGTGGTGACAGCACTTTTGTAGTCGCGTTATCTCGACCCAACATCGGTTTGATATACAGTCGCCACCAAATACAGCCTTAAAGAATATGCAGACCCTTCCGAATCCTTTTGGTATGCCCGAAGCACTCGATGGAGTACGTGTTCTCGACTGCTCGCAAATTCTGGCGGGGCCGTTTTGTAGCATGCTGCTCGCGGACATGGGTGCCGATGTCATCAAAATCGAAAAGCCCAACGGCGGTGATGACACACGCAGGATGGGACCGCCGTTCATCGATACCGAGTCGGCTGCGTTTCTTGCAATGAACCGCAACAAACGCAGTGTGGTGCTGAACTTCAAGGAAAAAGCGGGCATCGAGGCGATGAAAAAGCTCGTCGAAGATGCCGACATTGTGATCGAAAACTACCGTACAGGGGTGATGGAGCGGCTCGGGCTAGGATACAGAGACCTAAAAGTGATCAACCCCGGAATTCTCTACTGCTCAATTTCCGGGTTCGGACGCACCGGACCCTACGCCAAGCGGGGCGGGTATGATCTAATCGCTCAGGCCATGAGTGGAATAATGAGCTTCACGGGCGTGCCGGATACCCCGCCAGTGAAGACCGGCGTACCTATCGCTGATATGAATGCCGGATTGTGCTCTGTCTACGGCATTCTTAGTGAGTACATCCACTAACTGAAAACTGGCGAAGGTCAGTATCTAGAAATTTCACTTCTCGAGGCTGCCCTCGCTTATACAGTGTGGGAGTCCGCTGGATACTTTGCTACCGGCGAAGTTGCCGGACCTCTCGGTTCGTCTCACCGCAATTCGGCTCCATATCAGGCGCTCAAGACAAAGGACGGTCACATAGTCGTTGGTGCCCCAAACCAGCCAAACTGGGAACGACTTGCCAACGTGTTTAGCCGCGCAGATCTCATTGAACGCGACGAGTACAAGGATAATGCATCTCGATTGGTGAACCGTGCAGCTCTCGAAGCAGAGCTCGAGAGCACGACCAACAACAAAACCACCGGTGAGTGGCTCGAAGCGCTTGAAAAAGCGGGGGTTCCGGCTGGGCCCATATTGAACATGGAACAAATTTGGGCCGATCCCCAGATCCAGGATCGTGGTATGGAGGCAGCTCTCGAGCACCCGACGGCCGGCATAATCAAAAACATTGGACTCGCTGCCAAGTTATACGGAACTCCTGGAAGAATTACCGAACCTGCACCACTACTCGCCCAGCACACACGGGAAGTTCTACTTGGTGCGGGGTACACCGACGACGATATTGAAGCCCTCGTCAAATCGGGTGCAGCGATAGTAAACGACGTCTAGCAACTCTGGTCAGAGCTACCAGATTGATCTGTAAGTCTGGCTATGCGAGTAAGTACGAACATCGGTCATGTTCAACTCCAGAAATCCAGTTGTGGTGATCAAGCACCGAGAGGACTCGAACCACCGTAACGAAAAACCAAAAGTCATCATCAACAACATCAATATAAAAGATCGCCTCGAAGAGTTTGCTCGCCAGAAATTCGATAACGGTGATAGCACCGGTAGCCGGTCGATCGACAGGCTTGCTCAAAAGCGACGAGAGTAGTAGCGGATCGACGAAGTGAATAGGAACGCTGACGAAGCAGTCAGGCGAGCTGCTGAAAAAGCGGCGGTCGATCCCGTGACAGTCGTACGGAAAAAGACGGTTGTGGAAGCAGAAAACGAGATCATCAACTGTGCATCTCAAACTGTCGGTCGAACCATCGGCGGAAAGATGGTCTTACCGACGAAGAACTAAGCCGTATCCAGTCAGCGTATCTGAGCGGGTCGGACGGCAGTGGTTATGTACCCGAAGAGCGAAACGACAAGCAGAGCGACGCACCCCACCAGAAATTCTGGATTGCATTGTGCAGGTTCTCAATAGCATGCCTGACCGTGCTTTGACAGACGACGAGATAGGACGTCTCAAACAGACCCGTGTTTCCGATGACGAGGATGACCAGCAGGTTGAAAAACCCACCGAGCACAAGAAGCAAGGGCGACAGTCCGACGAAGCCTTGGATGCTCGGAATATAGCTTTCTCTGAGTCGAATCCGTCAGATCCTCACTGTGAAGGCGAGTCCAGCGGGTTCTCAGATCAAAAGGACGGCGATCCTGCAGACGAAAAATTTACCGGCGACTTTGGTGATTCAAAGGACGGTGACACGGGTGGCAATGATGCCGACATCTGCAAAGTTAAACCGGATGATGCTCAGTGCACGGGCGGTGGTTCGGGATCGGATGACGGGTCGAAGAGCGAATCTACGCCACCGCCCGCTGCTCCACCAATCGATCCCAAGACTAAATCGCCGGGAAAATAAACGTCGCACGCGATCCTAGTGGGCATCGAACTCGGCTCTTAGATAGTTCACCAGGTGCCACATCTCGTCCTCGGTAAAGTCGCCATCCACGCCGGGCATTCCTGCTGCTGAGATTCCGTCTCGAATAAACTCGAACAGTATCATGTCGCTGTGAAGCGGGATGTGCACCAGCAAGTCCGCCGGTGGCTTCGGTAAACCCTCGCCAGCAGGACCGTCTCCAAGACCTCCCACACCATGGCAAGCTGCGCATGTGGTGGCGTAAACCGGCTCGCCAATAGCAACAGATTCGGCCGTCGGTGGAAACGGATTTCGAATCTCTTCAACAAGCCCGAATCGCAAAACCTCGGCATTCAGGGCAAAAAGAAAACCGATCGTCCCAACCACGACTCCGGGGACGAGCAAACCGCGCTGGATCGCGGCGTTTCTAAACATTACAGGTACGATTTTCCCGCGGATACCCAGACCGAGAACGAGTGCGCCAATGACCAATAGCTGCAGGCCAAATAATAGATTCGTAGTGTCGACATCGGGCTTGATCGCATCCGCCGCTGTTGCTGTTGATCGAACATCGAAACGGAAGGCCGTTCGAGCGTCGAACGCGTCGGGTCGCTGCGCGACTACTTCCGCCTGATACTCACCAGCGATGTTCAGTGGTGTGTCGCTGAGTCGCCATATCCCAGCACCGGTATCTTCGAGCGAAATAAGTGGCTCACCGAGATCCTCATCGGTGAATTTCAGGCGAACCCGGACATCTATAGCGTTCTCGATCGGTTCACCGTTGGGTTTCGTGATCTGGACAATCAATTCGTTTTCACCGACCTCAGCGGGGTTGATCTTGATGTCAAATGCCATGCCATCAGCCTGATCTTGATACGCCGCCTTGCCTGAGGCGCCAATACCCGTGCGACCTGCGTACTGCCGAGCTGGCTCGAGACTAGCAAGCCAGCCAACTGCGATGAGAACAATTACGGCTACTGCCGATTCGACTATCAACGAGCGGCTCAGACGCTGTTCTCCACCGATCCCGAAGCGTTTGGCCAATCGGAAACCGTTGTATCCGGCAAAAACGAATAACGGAATGATCAGGGCCAGTTTGCCAACGAGGAACCAGCCGTAAGGCGTAGCTGTCGCAGCGGGTATCGTAACCTGCATGTAACCCGAGAATATTCCGGTAGTTAAAAGAATTCCGGCACTCAGTATTCCAAGAACGGTGAAGCGCGGAACGGCCGAGTTGAGCAGGTCTGAAGCGCCGTTACTTCCGAGCTCACGTATGAAAATTGGAACTGAAATGGCAAGGTAAATAATGCCGCCTATCCAAACCATCGAAGCCACTAGGTGCGTAAAGTCAGTTGTAATGGCGAACACTTTGATGTCGGCAGGAGAGGCGGCGTTGTGGCTGCTTGTGGTGATAAGGCCTAAGAACACCAGTCCCAGAACTGCCGCTATTTGCGCGATTACGGAATCACCGATCAGCGAGCCTTGATCTGGCTCATCGGCTGGATCATGATCTTCATCGGTATCGGCAAGTGGAGCGCTCATTCGTCTTGCAACGAAGAACAGTATTCCGATTCCGATAGCCGCTGCCAGACGATAGGCCCACAGACGCCCCCAACCACTTTCTAAGGCAACCGATCGTAGGACTTCCATATCTGGTGCAAATGCAGAGTTATCTGAAAGAACACTGGTCTGCTGAAGTAATTGTCCGATCATGGTGATTATCAACACGCCAAGACTAATTACGGCAATCTTCGACCACGCAGCCGATGCCGCAATCCCGGCCGATTGCCATTCGTCCTTAGCCGAGTCACGGTAGATCACAGGAATACCGATCAGAATTTCAAACGACAGCCCGCCGATGACTATTGCGGCACAAAGAAATACCAGCCAACGCAACCACGGATCGGCCACTGTCTGAAGCAACGGCTGTTCTGCAGCATCGATCTGGGCACCCGACGAAAGTGGCTCTCCGACAGCAAACACAAACGATCCTATGACCTTGTGGCCGTCAACTGACGAGAGATTCTTCCAGACAACTGTGTAGGTGCCGTTTTCGAGTTCAGGGAGTCCTACCGACATCGCCGATGGCTCGGAGGAATCTCTCACAGAGTCATCGAGATCAACGCGCTCTGCAGCAGAGTTCAAAACAGTGATTACACTGAACGATTCTTCGATCGGCTCGCTGAACCACACGATCACCCGGGCAGGTGAGGTTTCAAGCTCGCTCTTTGGGGCCGGGCTTGAGTTGATCTGGTTTGCGTGGGCCTCAACCGATTTTGTCGGCATACCCGTGAACACCGCGAGCATCACAAGTACAGTTATCGCAAGTAGGAACCTGCTCCGCAGAGTAATATGAGACGAGGACAAATTCAACGCTTACGCCTTACTCTTCGCTTTTTCCGCCGCTCATCTTTACCCTTCGTTGATCTCCACGACAGGTAGCCAAGTGCGACAAGCAATAGACCCATCCCGCCGAAAATCAACAGCTCGTCGTACGGGCCGGCAGCTCCGTGCAGGAGCGGAAGATGTGGCATTATGAGCAGGATCGGATTCATTGCCTTTCTCCTGAATTTATCCGACTAGGCCTTTTTTCCTGACCGCTGTAACGCCAATCCACCGAACACGAGGCCAGCCACACCGAGAATCAGTGCGATTATGCCCATAAGCGTAGCGGTTGACGCAGTAATGGAGGCGTCTGACGCCTCCCTTACAGCGTCGTTTGCAGCATACAGTGCGCCACGTGCAGCGTTTTCAGTTTCACGAGGTGAAGCCAGTTGCACGGGGAACTGAATTTCGTTCGCCGGGGTCACTTCATCGAACGTCGTGTTGCTCGATTCGAAGCTTTCGTCGATTGCGGTGCCTTCGATATCACCAAAGAACCTGAATTTGTATGGGCCGGGTGACGTTGGAATGAACTCCGCCTTGTACTGACCCGGGGTCCCGAACGCCTCTTTCAGATCCATAATCTGCGAAAGGGAAGAAGCGACGTGGGTTACCTCAACTTGGAGTGTCGTTATCCCTAGGACGACGTTTTTAGCAACGGGACCTGTAGGTGCTTCAACCTCGCCAAGCGGACCGCTCATCAGAACAGTTGGCTCGGGCAT
>CAYTAO010000093.1:0-7976 GCA_964435915.1 uncultured Dehalococcoidales bacterium | reverse complement strand
CATTCCTCGAGGTAAAATATGACAACCCCCCTATCAACTCTAGGCGGCAGCCGCCCACCATTCCGACGCGGAGGCCGTCGCAGGCGTCAGTGCTACTGTTAGGAAAACACAGTAGATTACAAAGTTGTATCAAGCATCCGCCGCTTCATCACCGACCGCGGCCGAATTGAAGCTGGTAAAAAATCTGGCAACTGCGCTAAGTGCCAGCGAAACCTCACCACCGCTATCAAGCGCGCAAGGCATCTGGCGTTACTTCCGTTTGGCCCCGAACACCTGCGCGTGACCGGCGCCGTCGCAACCAACAACAGGATTGCCGACGACGACGAAACAGTTGGCGGTGAGACCACAGAGTCGACGGTTACAGAACCCTCCATTGATGATGCTCCCACTGTGGAGACAGAAAACTCCGAAACTCCTGAAGTAGCGATTGAAGATCAGCCTGAAGCTGTAGAAGACTCAGCGACTGAAGATCAGCCTGAAGCTACGGAACCTGAATCTGCGGAAGAAGCACAGATAGAGGAAACCGATACCGCCACTGGTGACGTTTTAACTGAGGAGACTGCTGAAACGGACGCTAGTACAGATGAAGAAGACAAGTAGTCTCTTCGAACTGACTTAACGTTTATATGGCTGGATCACCGCGTGCAGGGCTCTGGCCACAGCATTAGCAAGTGCGGAAAATGTCCACAGAAGACCACAACGAAGAACAAGAACAACCTGATGTAGTCGAGGACTCAAGTCCCGACTATCAGGCTGGTCAACGCAGTATCACCAATCGTGGCGGGAAAACTCGCCGTCAGATGGTGAATGACAAGCACGACCGACAATTAAAGTCCCGGCCTTTCATTATCGCCGCGGTAATTCTATTACTCGGTCTGCTCGTCATACCGGTGTATGCGTACGTCCAAATCTATGTGCTTCCGCCCCGTGAACTGGCATTGCGGGTTGAGAGCATCGAGTACACCCGTGGTGATGTGGTGAACTTCATCAGGTTCAACCAGCGCGTCAATGAAGACCTAGGTATCCCATTTGAAATCGGGAACTCACTATTCGAAGCACTTCAAACCCTGCAGGAAAATGAACTGGCCTTCCAGCTTGCCCCGAGATACGGAATAAGCGTCACAGCTGAAGAGGTCGACGAGCGACTCGATTCTCTTCTGGGATTCGTTGCCATCGGTGTCGCAGAGCGAGAATCCAAGGAATACAAAGACAACGCCGAAGAAGCTAAACGTCAGTTCATCCACCGGATAAAGATGGATGAAGAGGTCTTTCGTGACTTCATACGTAAAAGTATGTTCAGAGAACGTCTGCGCGACGTGGTTGCAGAAGGCATTGAGAGGGTGCAAGAACAGGTACACCTTTACGAGATCGTCAAAGCCAGTCAAGACGCCGAAGATCTCCGTGCCATCGAACGTTCTCTGAAGACCGGATCCCCAATCGAGAGCATCATTCTCGAACACTCCGACGACCCGAACGTCAAGCGAGACTTCGGTGACCGAGGTTGGTTCCCATACGGGGTGACACCATCTATCGACAACCTGCTGTTTGGACTTGATGGTGATGGCGAACGACTGATGCCTGTGCGCACTTCAACCGAAGCGAGATTCGATGAAGAAATGAACTGGTGGAGTTATCTGGTGTTGGAAGAAGTGAGTGAGGCTCGCGAGGTAAGTGATGAGAATTTCGAAGCTCTGGCAACACGTGCCTTGTCGATATTCTTCAACGAGGAACGTAGCAATTTCGAGCTGCACATGGTCCTCGATAGCGAAATATTCGCCTGGGTAAATAAACAGGTAAGACTCTCCGCGCTTATCCCAACTCCTACCCCTAATCCTTCTGATGGGGGATTCAATCTGTCTGGTGGGCGGTAGTTTTGGCTTCATCTGCACGGATGGATACGGAGACGACAGGAATTGGATTACTGGGACTGGGAGTAGTCGGATCAGCGGTGGCGAAAGCCATCATCGAACGACATCGTCCTGAAGACCCCAGCGTCCCTATAAACGTAATCGCAGTGGCAGTTCGCGATCTCGGACGAAAACGCAACGTAGGCATCGATGCTTCCCTTGTGTCGACCGATCCTGAATCAGTCATCGCAAATAGTGAAGTCGGGATAGTTGTCGAACTGATGGGCGGCGTCGACTCGGCATTCGGCTACATCATGGCAGCACTCAGAGCTGGTAAGCATGTAGTAACGGCAAATAAGGAAGTTATGTCCAAGCGAGGCAGCGAACTACTCGCGACTGCTGCCAACAACAACGTTCACCTTTTTTACGAAGCAAGCGTCGCCGGCGGAATCCCCATCATCGGTCCACTGATGAACGATCTCACCGCCAACCGGATTCGTAGTGTGCGCGGGATTATTAACGGCACCACGAATTTTATCCTGACCAAAATGGCCCACGAAGGCGCTGATTTCTACGACGTGCTGTCCGAAGCGCAGTCCCTTGGATACGCTGAATCCGACCCGACAGCTGACGTAGACGCTTTCGACGCACAGTACAAAATAGCTGTTCTCGCTCGATTGGCATTTCACACCGAAGTACCAGTAGATGAAATCTACCGCGAGGGAATTCAAAAAGTTCATGCAAAAGATTTCCGTTATGCAAGCGAACTCGGATTCACCATTAAGCTACTAGCCGTTGCGCAAGCGAGCGAGGAATCGGGCTTATTGGCCCGAGTACACCCCGCGTTGATTCCGGTAGATGTACCCATGGCCTCGGTAAACGGCGCGTTGAACGCTGTCGAAGTCGAAGGTGACCTCGTCGGCCCACTCTGGTTCCAGGGCCCCGGAGCCGGTCCTGAACCCACTGCCAGCGCCGTTATGGGCGACATCCTGAGAATCGCCAGAGGTGCCGTTATAAATCGAACTCACTCGGCAGGCCGTATGCCTTTTCAAATCGCTTCAATGTGTGATCACGTGTGCCAGTACTACATACGCCTTACTGCATCGGATCGACCAGGTGTATTGGCAAATGTTTCAAAGGTTCTGGGCGACGCCGACATCAGCATCAACTCAGTACTGCAAAAAGATTCTGATATTGAGAACGTACAAGCTGATCTTGTAATATTGACTCACCCGGCGCGAGAGTCTAATATTCATAACGCCGTGAACGTAATCAAGGAACTCGTCACTGTGCTCAATCTGGACAGCCTTCTGCGGGTTGAAGCATACGGCGAACGTTCATAAGGTTTTCAGTTTGTTAGTAGCTGGAATCAGTTCAGCTTGAACAGGAGTGATCGACTCGTTGGCGACGTTGCGAGGTGTAATAGACAGGTATAGCGAGTTCCTACCCGTAACTGATGCCACTCCCTCAGTGTCGCTCGGCGAAGGCAGCACGCCGCTCGTGAGATCGCAAAACATTGGCGACTCGCTGGGCTGCAAAGATCTCTACTTTAAGCTAGAGGGTTGCAACCCAACCGGATCATTCAAAGATCGCGGTATGGTAATGGCCATCGCAAAGGCGCTCGAAGCTGGCAAGAAACGGATTATCTGCGCTTCCACAGGCAACACTAGTGCAGCTGCAGCGGCATATGGTGCTCGATACCAACTGGAAACACTGGTGCTGGTCCCAGCCGGTGAAATCGCACTCGGCAAACTTGCTCAGGCAATGGCATACGGCGCTCGTATTCTTGCCGTCAACGGCAGCTTCGACGACGCACTCAATACTGTACTTAACATCGTCGAAATAATGGACATTGAGTTGGTCAACTCGGTCAACCCATATCGAATCGAAGGTCAGAAAACTGGAGCATTCGAGATCGTCGACGAACTTGGAGAGGCTCCCGATCTTCTTTGTATTCCGGTCGGTAACGCCGGGAACATCACAGCCTATTGGAAAGGTTTCGTTGAGTACCAGTCGGTGGGCCGTTCAGAAACCAGCCCGAGAATGATGGGATTCCAGGCAGCCGGCGCAGCACCAATCGTTCGAGGTGAACCAGTAGCCAAGCCAGAAACAATCGCCACGGCGATTCGAATCGGAAACCCAGCAAGTTGGGAGAAAGCCGAAACAGCCCGAGACGAATCCGATGGCATGATCGACATGATAGAAGACGATGAAATTGTCGATGCTTACCTTCGCCTATCTCGAGAAGAGGGGATATTCTGTGAGCCCGCATCTGCCGCATCAGTTGCCGGGTTGATTAAGCTACCTGAATTGGGTGTAGACCTGACCGGCAAAACAGTAGTCTGCATCTTAACTGGTAATGGATTGAAAGACCCTGATACCGTTGAGAAGCGCGCACTCGTTGAACTCGAGTACGTCGAGCCAGATATCGATTCAGTTATGAGTCTTCTGAACAGCGCCAAGTAACAGGTAGCCGACTAGTATTTAGAAGAAACATAATTCTTTTCATAAGGAACAATCGCAAATTTGACTTGTTGTAGTATCAGGATTGAGCAAGGCACATTCGAAAGTCTGGCAGATCACTGGCAACACCTGCTCGAGGAGTGCTCTGAACGGACCTTCTTCGATCAGTTGACTTGGCAAAAAATCTGGTGGTCGGAATTTGGTGGGAACTTCGAACTCAAACTTCTGGTAGTCCGTTCCGATTCCGGTGAAATCAGCATGATCGCCCCCATGATGGTCGACGGCACAGAAATCAGCTTCCTTGGAAGTACCGATCTCGTTGACTACCATGATTTTCTAACGCGAGATCACCTCCCGCCAAGTTGTATGCAGGCGCTTGTCGGAGCTGTGGACGATATGTCCGAAATCGACACGATATTGCTTCAATCACTTCCGGGTAATTCACCCACTATCACGCAATTTCGTGAGGCTGCCGAACAGGCAGGCTGGGTGGTAGAGATTGAGCAGGAAGACGTCGCTCCGCGTATCGACCTGCCTGCCACATGGGATGAGTACATCTCGGGCCTGCGCAAAAAAGACCGGCACGAACTGCGGCGAAAGCTAAGACGGCTCGAAGCAGTTGGAGATGTCCAGCAGCACGAACTTACGGATCCTGAAGAAATCGAAGCTGCAATGGGCGAGTTCACACGACTTCACCGTATGAGCACCCCGGACAAAAACGATTTTATGACCGCCGAGCGGGAGCAGTTTTTCACTAAAATTGCGGTAGAACTTGCCAGAGAGAATTCGACCCGACTCTGCTTCCTCGAGCTAAACGGCGAATATGTGGCAGCATCTCTGTCATTTGTCTGTGGAGATGTCCGCTACCTGTATAACGGCGGTTACAATCCTGCCGAGTCGAAATTATCAGTCGGGTTGCTGAATCACGCGTTGGCAATCAAATCATCAATAGAAAAAGGTTACCGAGTATTCGATTTCATGCGTGGAAACGAGCGGTATAAGTACCATCTAGGTGGGATAGACCGCCAGGTATTTTCCCTCACAGCTTCACGGCATTCAAGCAATAAATCGAAGTAACAGAGTCCATATGCACGTCGCTGTAATTACAGTCCACGGCTGTCCTATCAGTCAGGCCGGTAGCAGGGATTCTGGTGGGATGAACATCTACATTCTTGAAATGGCCAAGCGTCTCGCAGCGCGTGGCGTACAGTTAGACGTGTTTACGCGACATCATGACCCACTCGATCCTCAGGTTGTAATGCTGGCTCCCGGAGCTCGGCTGATCCATCTGCCCGCCGGAGTGCCCTCTCTAGACAAATCAGGTGTCTACGAACTGCTTCCGCAATTCACATCTCAAATGCGAAGGTTCTGTATTGCTAATCGACTCAGATACGATCTCGTAAGTACTCACTACTGGTTGTCCGGTCTGGTAGGAATGCGTTTGGCCTCTGAGTGGGGCGTTTCACACACCACAAGTTTCCACACTATGGCGGAAATGAAGAGGCGTGGACGACCCGAAGAGACGGAAGTCGAACAACGTGACAGTTCGGAATCCAATATTGGCTGCTCAGCCGATTCAGTCGTGGTTTGGACGGACGGTGAAAAAGACGCGCTTGTCGACTACTGCGATATCGATCCAGCAAAAGTCAGTGTAATTCCACCCGGAGTCGATCTGAGTCGATTCCGCCCCATGTCACAAAGTCAGTCACGCGAGTTTCTTGGCTACGGCGAAGAGAAAAATATCCTGTTCGTCGGACGACTTGAGCCTCTAAAGGGCCTCGACGTTTTGTTCAGGGCGGTTGCATCTTTAGAAGATCTGGGCAACATCACGCTGAACGTGGTAGGTGGCGATGAAAACTCTGAGGAAAAAGCTCGACTGCAAACTCTCGCATCCCGGATGAAACTTACCCAGAATGTTCGTTTCATTGGCTCGGTCAGGCAGGACGAACTGCCGTTGCATTACAATGCAGCTGACGTCTGCGTTCTGCCTTCTCACTACGAAAGCTTCGGACTAGCAGCCCTTGAAGCGGCAGCCTGCGGTCGACCGGTGGTGGCATCAGCGGTCGGCGGTCTGCCTGCGATAGTTCGGAACGGATCGACCGGCTTCCTCGTCGAGCCCAAACACAGCGACACCATGGCCGAGCGACTCTGCGAATTGCTGGGTGATGACATGCTTCGATCACGGATGGGAAGCGCTGCAAGAGTACATGCTGAATCGCTGGGCTGGGATCGATCCGCTGACGCGCTCTTGAATCGATATCTCGAACTGATGCCCACCAAGGCCGTAACCACAGCACCGGCAGCCGGCGGTTAGAGCGACTGCTCCCACCAGTTCAGTTCGCTACTCTTTGAAAATCCGAGCGACGAATAAATTCGTATCGCCGCAGCATTTTCCGAATCTACATCCAGCTCGATCGAATCGACCTGTCGGTGCACTAAGTGATTAAAGCCTGCCTCAGCAATCGCTCGCCCGAGTCCAATCTTGCGAGCACTCGGTATTACACCAGTCATTCCGATGCGGCCGATACTCGATCCATCACGATCTGATGTAGCCGTCCAGCAATAAGCGACGAGTTGTTCATAGGGGTCATGGATCATCACAACATCATCAACACCGGCTCCGGTCGTAAGTAGCGAAGCCTTTATTTCATCTTCAGTATTTGGTAAATACCCGAAGTGCGCTTTGAACGATTCGTTTTGCAGGTACGTGAGTTCAGGCACCTCGTCCAAACCAAGCATGGTTCTCACAGTGAACCCGTCGGCAAGTAACGCGGCATCTGGTGATGCGACAGGCTTGCTCACGAACTTGAGGTACTTTCGCACCTTTGTCCACCTCTGAAGTTCGAGATAGTCACCGAGGGCCGATTCATGTCCCTGTACTGCCAGGTGAACCAACGGTGCCTCTTCGCCCGCTCGGTTAACTGCCCAGTCGAGAAGTTTGCTGGTCGCTGACGGGTCTTCCGACGTATTCGCCAGCCCGATTACAGAGCGCCCGATGTTCTTCTCAGGCTCGACAATTGCATATCCAAGGGTGGTGTCGCCAGAAATCAAGAGAGCCACATTCCGTTTCGGCTGGACACGCGGGTACTCCAGCAAAACACGAAGTTCATCCACTCCATGCGGCCAATCCCTGTGACCGTGATATCCGGCTTTATTCAGCAGATCGCTCAGGGCGCTGGTATCGGTCCATTTAAAATTGCGTAACTGCAAATCGGCCTGAATGACTAAGCGAACTGTGATTTCGTATCGGATAGTAAAAGAGCAACCGAGGAAGTGTATTCCTGTGAACGACCTCGCGCGTCGAGCTAGCCTCCTCCGATTACCAAGCAAGCAATCAGTTTTCATCAGTGTATTACACGGTGCAGAGATTGCTTCTCGATAGCTCTAACACTTATACTTATAGCTTGTGAAACGCTGTGAACGGGAGTAGTACCGAACATGGTGCGCAAGAGAGAGCCGGGATTTGGTGTGAACCGGTGCGTACTGATTCGAGAACTCACCCTGGAGCGGTTGGTCTGAATCCCCAAAAATTATTTGGGTCTAGGATCAAACGAGTGGCCACGTAAAGGCTTTTGAGTGGTCAGGTGCTGCAATGAAAATAAGCATCAGGCAATCGAAGGTGGTAACGCGGGATGGAAGTCTCGTCCTTTGTGAGGGCGGGATTTT
>CAYTAO010000092.1:314-8059 GCA_964435915.1 uncultured Dehalococcoidales bacterium | reverse complement strand
AATCAGCCCCCCGATCAACGGGAATATCGGAACCCAGTCAGGTAAGGTGTTTTCGGAGACGAGAACGTCGACCTTTTATACGTCCGGGGGCCTAGAAGTTCTCGTGATTACGACTCGTGCCGTACCTGTGAACGAACCTGCTGATGAGGGCTACCCTAGAAGAACCTGACCATCTTCACTCAGTCCCCGACGTGGTTCCTGCGCGTCGCCACTTTGTTTTTCTCGATCAGGAGGTTTCGTGCCCAAAAAATCAGGCCGAATCAGTTTCGAATTTTCAACTTCTTCGTATTTAGCTTGAAGTACCAGAGAGCGCAGATCGGAGTAATCCTCAGATTCGACGGCGCTTTCGAGCTGAGCAAGTCTGAGGTAGAAAATATCATCCGGAGTGTCGATAAATCCCTCACGTGTCAGCGATATCCCGGCGCGGTTGATCGACTCTCGATACTCGCCAAACGTCCGTTGCTCAATGAGGTAGTTATGGTTCTCCATCATTTTCACCCTGTTCGTTACGCGGAATAACTCGAACTCAAACTCCTTTCGAAGTTTCTTGTCCTGTCCGATTTCCTTCCGCACTGCGCGTATCGCTGCTTCGCGTTTTTGTGCGAGTTTGATGTGGGATCGCCCGAGAGAATCGAGATCCTGACGAACGAAAGAGCCAATTGAATCAAGCGGAATTTCAGGATTCATATTCCACGTGGGATCGGTGGGCTTCCATGCCGATCCATACCCAATACCGTTTCTTCGACCCCAGACCTTCAGCAATGAGCGGAATCTGGTTCGGAACACTCGTACGGCCTGCCGCTTGCCGTTGCCCCGTGCGAAGATCGCCTCATAATTCCTAAATGTAAACACATCGGTGAGCCACGTATCGTTTTTCACAAGTAACGCCAACCCGATCAGCTTTTTCGTTAGCCGTGAAGTCATGTGATCGAGCGCCATCGTTAGACTTGAAGCTTCTATCGCTGGTTTGCCGGTGATTTTTGAGAACAAAGCCCCGAATTCGTTCTTGCCTTTCGGGAATCCGGCCCAAATGCGCCAATGTAGATCGTTCTGGTGATCAGCTGCCAATCGCATGGCTTTTCGCAGATTTGCTACGTGATCTGGGATTGGGGCATCGTCCTTGGGCCTAACTTGCTCGAGTTCATTTAGGTTTGAAAGCAGAAGTGGTTCGATTTCTGCGTAGTAAAAAGTCGTTCCTTTTTCGAGGTACCGTCTGCCCTGAAGGTGGTGTTTGAAAAGCCTTTCCCTTGTCTCTTTTGGATCCCTTGGTGATTCAGCTTCAAAGAGGTAGCCGTTGACGAGTTTCCGGAGATCATTTCGTCCCATGTACTGGCCGACAGTATCGACGGATCGCTTCTGCGCGATGCTAGCCATCATCATGTAATCGATTACGAGGGGAAGGGTCGGTCGTTTACCTGCAGTCCAGTACAGTAATTCATCATCCGGGTCGTCCCATTCGACTGGAAACTCCGTCTCCTGTTTTGCACCCGTACTGATCGGTCTTGATTGCAAGATATGGACCGTCTCACCGTCAACAGCGAACTCGATATCGCGATCATCGCCAGCCGTCTCTTTGATGGTCATCGCTATTTGGGCAACCGCCAGAATTTGTTCGTCACTCAGCGCTGCAACGCTTCTTTTTTCTGCCGGCACAGGCTCACGCCCAATTGAGCCAGTTGTTCCAGGAACGACCATCCGCTCCTTGTCGATGACATTTCGACTGATGATTTCGAGTGAGTCTGAATCGAGCGTGAACGAGTCCGATTGCGCGACACCTGAAACCACACCCTCACCGAGTCCTAGGGCGACGTTGACGATAATCTGTTCAGTGCCATCCCGCGGATCTCGAGTGAAAATAACCCCACCCGCCTCCGAATCGACCAGTTCCATAACTAGCACCGCCATGGAACCGGATCCATGCGGAATTCCCTGTTGTTGCCTGTACGAAATTGCTCGTCCGGCATAATAAGATGTCCATACGTCTCGGACTCGACTCATTACAGATTCACTGCCGATGGTGTTCAGGAATGTGTCGTACATACCTGCAAACGACGCGTCTTCCAGGTCCTCTGCTGTAGCTGACGATCGCACGGCGTACGCTGTTTGAGACCCCTCCAGTCGAGCAGCAATAACGTCTTCTAAACCGTCGGGTGTGGGCAGCGATTCGAGCAGCTGACCTATAGCGTCCGACGCCTCAAAAGCTGATGACGCGTTTTCAATGTCGACTATGGCGAGAATTTCTGCGATCTCAGTTTTGACGGAACTGATGAATTCATCAAACGCAGTAGCTCGGATCACAAATCCAGGAGGGACCAGCGTTCCATTTTTAATAAGATCGGCAATCGAAGCCGATTTACTTCCTACGAGCGAAGAGACCAGTGAGTTCTGAGAATCAAATTCGATTATGTACCGCTGGTTTCTGAGGTTAGGCATCGTGGTCGATACTACACCGTAACGAAGATAATCGAGTGGGAAAAATGATAAAAAAACAGGCGCTTAGAGAGCGCCTGAGTGTTCAGTGTTGAGATGAAGGAACCGTGCTAGCTGACACGCACGTTGATGATTGCTACGCCGACAAACACGAACGCCAGAACGATCGTTGCCCTAAACAGGAGTTGCTCGACTCCACGTCGAGATCGGAAGGTGCTGGTCGCCTCTCCAAAAAGCGAGGAGCCGGTACCGCGAGCTTGTATAAGCAGCACAGTGATAAGAGTGATTGCGGTAAACATCAGTATGAAGCTAAATACGGTTTCCATAAAAATTCCTATGCGCAATTCGGTGCGCAAGTAGTCAACAGCTATCCATGCTAATGCCGACAGGCCGGTCTCGCCACAATTAGTACTACATCCAAGTATGAATTTCGAGGAATTACTGCACAACGACCGAGCGAGAATTGCTATGGCACGCCCTATCGAGTCGCCAGTTTTTCCTTGATCATCTCCGTTGCCTGAACCGGATCCGCCTGACCACGAGTGGCCTTCATCACCTGGCCCATCAGCGATTTCAGGGCGACTTCTTTTCCGCCAAGATAGTCGACAACAGCCTTTTCGTTCTTGGCGATTACTTCGTCGACGATGGGTCCCAGGGAATCGGCGCCAGAAACAACTCCAAGCCCCAGCTCTTCGATGATAGCTTCGGGTGCAGTGCCCTTGTTGTACATCACCTCGAAAACCTGCTTGGCCGAGTTGTTGTTCAGCTCGCGTTTGCGGAACTTTTCGACAAGTGTTGCCAGAGCGTCGGGCGTGACCTTCGTATCAGCCATGTTCACGATCTCATCATCGTTCATCATCCGCGCCATCTCACCGTTGAGCCAGTTGGACGCCGCCTTAGCGAACGCAAGCTTCGTATCAGGTGCCGAGGCTTTTTCGCCTGCGCAAACAGCCTCAAAATAGTCGGCCGTCGACCTTAGTGCGGTCAACAGATCGGCGTCGTACACACTGAGTCCCCATTCACTTATGAATCGGGACTTGCGAGCAATTGGTAGTTCTGGCATCTTCGCCTGGGTGCGTTCGATCCAGTCTTCGCTGATGATCAGCGGTGGAATGTCTGGCTCGGGGAAGTAACGGTAGTCGTTGGCTTCCTCTTTACTACGTTGGGAGTTAGTGACTCCCTTACCGTCATCCCAGCCACGTGTCTCCTGGATAATCCTCTCACCACTCTCGTAGGCTGCAATCTGACGTTCGATCTCATATTCGACGGCCCGTACAACAGCACGAATGCGGTTCATGTTTTTGACTTCGACCTTGGTTGTAAGTTCAGTCGAACCCTTTGGTCGGACGCTGATGTTGGCGTCGCATCGGAACGAACCATCCTCCATATTCGCGGTACCGACTCCCAAGTAGCGAATGATGTGCTGAAGATTGGTGATGTACGCCTCTACCTGCTCTGAGTTGTGCATGTCGGGTTCGGTCACCACCTCCATCAAAGGCGTGCCGGCGCGGTTGATATCGAGCAGAGTGTGAACAGTGCTGCCAGTGGGACCTTCGACGTGGATGAGACGTGCGACGTCCTCTTCCATGTGAACCCGGTTAATACGGACACGCACGGGCTCTTTGAGAGGAAGATCGACGTAACCTTCGTAGCAAATCGGTTCGTCCATCTGGGTTATTTGGTAGCCCTTCATCAGATCGGGGTAAGTGTAGTTTTTGCGGTCGAACTTGGTGATTCGTGCGATGTTGCAGTTGATCGCCATGCCGATCATCATTGCGTATTCGATAGCAGTCTCGTTGACAACCGGTAGAGTGCCCGGCAACGCCATACTGACTTCATCGACGAGGGTGTTTGGCTCGGCAGTCTGGTACTCAGCGCTGGACGTTCCGAACATCTTGCTGCGCGTTTTCAGCTGGACATGCGTTTCAAGACCAATTACTGCTTCGTACTCCACGAGTTTCCTTTCGGTGGCGTGATGGCGACACCACTTTTTCATTCGGAACAACTGCATCGTTTTAAGCCTGTGTGAATCAAGCAGGCTAATGACCGAAAATTGAATATAGCACCGACTTGTCCTAGTCTCTCATTTCACAAGGCACTCCGCGCTTCAAATCAAAGAAACGGATCATGCCATACATCGACCGTATCGATAGTTCATCGGATCACTGCACCGACTTACTCGAGAACGAGCACGTGAGAATCGTCGATATGAAAGTGCCTGCGGGAGAGGTAGACAACATGCATTCGAATCCTGATGAGACCGTTTATTTCATCACCGGTGGCAAGGCCAAAATCGTCGAAGAAAACACCGACACTATGGAAGCCGATATTCCTGACGGTGCGACTATGTGGCATCTGGCCTGGACACATCAGGTAACGAACACCAGTGACACTGAAATTCGAGCCATCATCTTTGAAAGCAAGCAGTAGTCTCGGCGAGCAGTAACTCTGAAAATTGAACCCGAAAACCCGCGCTGGACACGCCATTCGGTTGTGGGTTTGCTTCTTTAATCTGGAGATCACAATTCATTTCGCGCTTTGTCGCACGTAAAGTCTGCTTGCTTCGCACATGCACCAGTATAGCTTCGCAGTTACGAAATTCGTTGACGCTGTTCTCACTTGGTTTTAAACTAATTCCATACCGAATGAGTAAGGAATAGAAAATCCCACCATTTGACTTCAATATCCGTGTTCTGGCGTCAATTATTGCGCACGAATGAGCCCGGCAGATAGCACTGGACGGAGTGACTTATTGACTAACCAGAACACGATCTCACGTGAATCCGACCTTTCAGGCGGGGAATACAAGTGGGGATTTGTTACTGATGTTGAGACTGACCTTGCCCCGAAGGGACTGAGCGAAGACATCGTTCGTCTCATTTCTTCGAAGAAAGACGAACCTGAATGGCTGCTCGAGTGGCGCCTCAAGGCATATAACCATTGGGTGCAACTTAACGAATCGGAGGGCGAACCCGACTGGGCGAAAATCGATTATCCCAGTATCGACTACGAGGACATCTACTACTACGCTGCTCCGCAGGGCACCAACGAAATCCCCAAAAGCCTTGACGACGTCGACCCCGTTATGCTCGAAACGTTCGAGAAACTCGGAATTCCGTTGCAGGAACGTGCGGCTCTCGCTGGTGTAGCCGTCGACGCAGTATTCGACTCGGTGTCCGTCGCAACGACAATGGAGAAGCAGCTTGGGGAGCTTGGAATTATTTTCTGTTCGTTCAGTGACGCGGTGAAGAATCATCCCGATCTGGTTAAGAAGTACCTAGGCTCTGTGGTTCCGTATACCGACAACTTCTTCGCCACCCTCAACGCTGCAGTGTTCAGTGATGGCTCGTTCGCCTACATCCCTCCTGGAGTCAAGTGCCCGATCGAGCTGATGACTTACTTCCGAATCAACACGGAAGGTTCGGGCCAGTTTGAGCGTACTCTGATCGTTGCCGACAAGGGTGCGTACGTTTCGTATCTCGAAGGATGTACGGCTCCCTTCCGTAAAACGAGCCAGCTACACGCCGCAACAGTTGAGTTGGTTGCTCTCGACGATGCCGAGATTAAGTACTCGACTATCCAGAACTGGTTCCCCGGTACTCCGGACGGTGAAGGTGGTGTCTACAACTTCGTCACCAAGCGTGGCCGTGCCGACAAGAACGCCAAGATCTCATGGACGCAGGTTGAAACCGGGTCTGCAATTACGTGGAAATACCCGAGTGTGATCCTCAGGGGTGACAACTCGGTTGGTGAGTTCTTTTCGGTGGCACTGGCCAATAATCACCAGCAGGCCGACACCGGCACGAAGATGATCCACATTGGCAAGAACACTAAGTCGACCATCGTGTCAAAGGGAATTTCTGCCGGCAAAGGTAACAACACGTATCGGGGTCAGGTGCTAATCATGCCCGGTGCAGAGAACGCAGTGAACCACACGCAGTGTGACTCCCTGCTGGTTGGCGATCAGTGCGGTGCCCACACGGTGCCCTACATCGAGGTGCGAAATCCAACTGCTCGGCTTGAGCACGAGGCTTCAACTTCGAAAGTCAGTGATGACCAGCTGTTCTACCTGATGGCAAGAGGCCTTTCTGAAGAGGAAGCACACCACATGATCATCACAGGGTGGAGCCGGGAGGTCTTCAAAGAACTTCCATTCGAGTTCGCGCTCGAAGCCTCACAACTGCTGAAAGTTTCGCTCGAAGGCGCAGTTGGGTGACGAGTGTGGCTCGGCACTTTTATTTCTCGAACGAACTACACGAACACAGATTAAATCCGGTAACAAAAACACAAAAATGCTTGAGATAAAAAACCTGCACGCGTCCGTTCTGGACATTGACGATTCAGAGATCCTCAAAGGGATTGACCTGAAGGTGAACAAGGGCGAAGTGCATGCCATCATGGGTCCCAACGGTTCCGGGAAAAGCACGCTCGCAAACGTGCTGATGGGTCGCTTCGACTATATCGTGACCGATGGTGATCTGCTCTTTAACGGTGAGTCGATTCTCGCTCTGAGACCTGACCAACGTGCTCATCTCGGCATGTTCCTTGCGTTCCAGTACCCGGCGGAAATCCCCGGTGTACGACCGTGGCAGTTCCTTAAGGCCGCACTCGATTCCAAGGCCGAGGCGAACGGCGAAGATAAGATGAAAGTTCGCAACTTTTCGAAGCTTTTTGACGAGAAGGTTGAAGCCGTTGGGATCAATCCAAACCTGGTGAAGCGTTCACTGAATGAGGGCTTCTCGGGTGGTGAGAAGAAACGTAACGAAATGCTTCAGCTCGAGGTTCTTCAACCGACACTGGCCATTCTCGATGAGACCGATTCGGGACTCGACGTAGATGCACTTCGGATCGTTGCTGAAGGAGTGAACTCCATGCGTTCGCCAGATCGATCTTTCATAGTGGTGACCCACTATCAGCGACTCCTGAACTACATCACTCCAGACGTGGTCCATATCTTGATAAATGGCAAAATCGTTAAGACAGGCGGACCTGAGCTCGCGCTCGAAGTTGAGAAAGACGGGTACAAGAAGCACCTCTCTGAAGTCGGATCCAACGCCTAACAATGACATTCGAAACACTACCAGCGGCGGTTGACAAATATTCTGAAGCGTACGAGGCGGTTGCCAGGACGTGCTCGGGTTCAGCCGACTGGTTGTCCACGGTCCGAAGACGCGCGTGGCAAACTTTCTCCGAGCTTGGTATTCCCGTAAAACGCCGTGGTAACGAACTGTGGAAGTACACTGATCTGCGGCCATTGGCTGATTCCGTGTTCGAGTACGGTGCTGTTGGGTCGGTTGCGCTTGATGAGCTCAAGG
>CAYTAO010000092.1:0-304 GCA_964435915.1 uncultured Dehalococcoidales bacterium | reverse complement strand
GATATCGAATAGCAGCTAACGAGGCTTGCGGGCCGTGTACGGTATGCCTTCACAGCACTCAACACGGCCTTTTTGGATGATGGCGCTTATATTGCGATCGCCGACAACACAAAGTTGCCGACACCCGTACATATCGTATTCGTCACGTCTAATTTGCCGGTAAGTAGGGCCACGTACCCACGACTTCTCGTCGATGCTGGATCAAACAGTTCAACAGTAATTATCGAAACTCACGTCAACCTTGCCAACTCTGCACAATTGTCTCTGCCCGTCGTCGAGATGTTTGCGGATAGTGGAGCAACTA
>CAYTAO010000091.1:0-8124 GCA_964435915.1 uncultured Dehalococcoidales bacterium | reverse complement strand
TCAAAACGGTCAAACACAGACTTACGCAGTAGGCATGGTCATAGGCGTGATTGCAGTTGTAGCAGCATTCCTAGTATGGGGCTGATAACGCACGTGGAAATTAGCTCGAGCAAAATTGAATATCGTACGGTGTCGGTGATAGGGGTGACCCATGTTTGATGGGATCCTGACAGTCACGGTATTTCTGCCCGCGACGGTGGCCATTCTTGTCGCTTTGTTCGCACGCGGAGAAAAAGCCGACCAGCAGATTCGGTGGATATCGATTGGTGCGACCGTCGCCACGTTTGTCCTGAGTGTGCTCGTTTTCGTTGGCTACGATCAGGACGCCGCAGGTGTTCAGATGATCGATTACTTCGAACGCTGGATCCCGATCGATGCGCTCAAATCTTCCTACCTACTCGGCGTAGACGGTCTTAGCGCACCGCTGGTGCTACTTACCGGAATACTTGGTATGGCCGCTGCGCTCGGATCGTGGCGGATCAAGAAACGTGTTCGAGAGTACTTCCTGTGGCTGTTGTTGCTCGAAACGGCAGTTCTCGGTGTGTTCGTTTCGCTCGATCTGCTGCTGTTCTTCATTTTCTTCGAGTTCGAACTCATACCGATGTTCATGCTCATCGCTGTCTGGGGCAGTGGTCGACCACGCTACTCGGCGATGAAATTCGTACTGTTCACCCTTGCCGGTGGTGCGTTCATGCTGGTTGCCATTCTTGCACTCTATGTCACACCGGACGTGAACACGCTGACGATGGTTTCTCTGAACGTTGATGGCAAGTACATTGAGGGAATACCCGAACTGATCGCAGGAAAAGGTTTGATTATTCCTGCCTCATTGATATTCGGATTCTTCTTCATTGCGTTCGCTGTGAAGCTGCCGTTGTGGCCGGTCCACAGCTGGCTCCCAGACGCGCACACCGATGCGCCTACGGCGGTGTCGGTGATGCTTGCCGGTGTGTTGCTGAAGATGGCAGGATATGGTCTGTTGAGAATCAATCTCGGATTCTTCCAAGAGACCGTCGGATTCACTATTCATGATGTGGCCGGATATATGGCAGCGCTTGCTGCATTCTCGGTTATCTACGGCGGAATAATCACACTCCGGCAAACTGATATGAAGCGGCTAATTGCCTACAGTTCTGTCAGCCATATGGGCTTTGTGCTACTTGGTATTGCGGCAGTGGGATCTTCTGCTGCCCAGACTTCGTCCGCAGGGCTCAACGGCGCGGCTCTGCAGATGTTCACCCACGGAACCATCACCGGACTTGCCTTTCTGATGGTTGGTCTGTCATACGACCGTACTCACACCCGACACATCCCTCATCTCGGTGCACTATGGAAAAAGATGCCACTAATCGCGATCTTCTTCTTGATCGCTGGTTTCGGATCTTTGGGGCTCCCGGGCCTCTCAGGTTTCGTGGCCGAAATCATGGTGTTCCTTGGCACGTTCTCCGTATGGCCTTGGGCGACTGGCGTTGCTGCGTTCGGAGTTGTTCTGGCGGCCGGATACACGCTGTGGATGGTTCAGCGGGTGTTTTTCGGCGAGCGACCGGCGACACCGGGTCTTTCAGATGAGGTTTACGATAATTTGACCGACGCGAACTGGGTCGACATGATCCCGGTGATTGCATTGGCAGCTCCTATTTTTATCGTTGGTATCTGGCCTTCAGTGGTGACCGACATGTTCGATATTGGTATCCAGGCGGTGCTTAGGTAATGACTGTCCAGGACTTCTGGGTACTGTCCCCTGAAATAGCAATGGCTCTTCTGGCTTTGCTTGTAATCTCCGTGGACCTCGTGACACGTAGCATGGCCAAGATTTCTACTGTCGCGTTCATCGGTCTGGCCGCTCCTTTGGTACTCACGCTAAACTTATGGTTTGGATGGTTCGGTGATCCAGCAACTGGCTCTGCGTTGTTTGGAACGTTCGAAGCAGATAAATTCTCGCTGTTCTTCAAGTTCCTGTTGCTGACGGTTACCGCGGGCACGATTCTCGCTTCGGTAAAGTACATCGACAGTGATCGAATGAAGGGTTATGGCGGTGAGTTCCTATCGCTCGTTCTTCTATCCGTAACTGGAATGATGATTCTCGTATCGGCAACTGAGTTGATCACGATTTACGTTGCTCTTGAACTTTCGGCGTTGCCGGTGGTTGCGCTTGCTGCGATTCACCGTTCGAAGCAGGGTGTTGAGGCTGGAACAAAGTTCTTTGTTCTCTCGGCGATCTCAAGTGCGATTCTGCTGTATGGATTCGCTTATATCTACGGATACACAGGCAGCACTCACCTCGACGTGATCATGACGAGGCTTGCAGGGCTAACCCCCGATGCAGGTGTTCCGTTTGGTTCGTATGCCGTGTTGGTTTCGGTCATCTTCATTGTTGCGGGATTCGGCTTCAAGATGGCGGTTGTACCGTGGCAAATGTGGGTTCCTGATGTTTATCAGGGGGCGCCAACGCCGATCGCTGCTTTCCTATCGGTGGCTTCGAAGGCGGCCGCCTTCGCTGTGGTTATGCGAATTATGTACGTTGCCTTTGGGCACGACGCACTGATGCAGGACTGGTCGGGTCTGTTTGCGATCCTCGCGGCAGTAACGATGACGTTCGGTAACACGCTCGCTCTATCACAATCGAATATTAAACGGCTGCTGGGCTACTCGACCATTGCTCAGGCCGGTTACATTCTTGTCGGTCTAGCATCTGTTCCTGCTAACCAGGTCGGTGGAACGTTCGCGGGTGCCGGTCCGCAGGGCGTTCTGTACTACCTCGCCGGATATGCCTTCACCAATCTCGCGGTGTTCTTCGTCGTGATCGCTATTACTGCACGAACAAACGATGATTCGATCGAAGGTTTGAATGGACTGTTAAAGCGGTCACCGTTCCTTGCAGGTTTGCTTGTGTTTGGCCTTCTATCCTTACTCGGAATGCCACCAACCGTCGGTTTCATGGCGAAAGTTGTGATATTCGGATCAGCTATCAACGCCAATCTCACCTGGCTTGCTGTGATCGGTGTTGTGAACACGGTGATCGGCGCTTACTACTACTTGCGGGTTATCCGAGCAATTGTGTTCGAAGATGCTGTTGACGAGTTGAAGCTCAGCGCTGATAAGCCGATACTGGCAGCCGCCGGAGTGGCAGTGATTGGTGCCGGTGTGTTTGGTCTCGCACCATTCTTACTGCTCGAGTTCGCCGAGCAAGCACTTTCGATAATTCCTGGCCTTTAGTCTCATAGTTCTGACGACTGGTCAGGATTTGGGGCGACAGTAGACTGTAATAACTTTCGTGTACACCAACTGAAGTCGGCGAATATGCCCAGCTACCACAAAATCGGAATTGTTCACAACGGCGAGCTTGCCGCTGCGGGAGACCTCGCCCGGAAGCTTACGAGCACTTATCGCTATGGTCGTAGTTGGTGGCTGGCTACACAGTTAGATCTCCACGAGAAAACCGCTAGGCTTGCTGAATCTGACCTGATTATTACGATCGGCGGCGATGGCACAATTCTCCGTGGTGCGCACGCAGCCGCTTATCAGGACATTCCCGTTCTTGGGGTGAACATGGGGCGAGTTGGCTTCATGAGCGATATTGAGAACAAAGATGCAGTTGATGAAGTTGGCTGGTATCTCGAAGGCAACGCACGCATCGAGCGGCGATTTATGTTGAATGCCGTTATTTTCGGTTCGAACGGTAAATCTGAGCCGATTCTGGCATTGAACGACGTCACAGTCGCGCGTGGAGCCGCATTACGAGTGATCGAAGTAAGCACCGTTGTTGATGGGGTGCATTTGGCGACGTACCGAGGCGATGGAGTGGTTATATCGACTGCTACAGGTTCAACCGGCTACAGCCTTGCGCTTGGCGGTCCTGTGATGGATCCCACTTCACAAGATTTTCTCGTAAAACCAATCGCTTCTCACATGAGCCAGTTTGGTGGCGCAATTCTCCAGTCGTCATCCACGGTTGAACTGACTGTTGAAGCCTATGAAGACGCCACATTAAACGCTGATGGGTTCATCGATCGTACGCTGAGCGCGGGTGAGGTTGTAACAATCACTCAGGCCGGGGATTATGTGTCGTTTCTCCGGCGGAAGCCTGCAGCTGATTTCTGGGGAGATCTGTCTACTAGGTTAGAACTGCGCAAAGGCTCGGTTAATTCCCCTCGTCGTCCTCAGAATAACCCGAGATAACCGCTGGAAATTCGGTAAACTAACTACGTTTTGCGACCCAAAAGCCCGATCACTGTTGCTGTTAACCGCAAGTACGAGGGAAATCGAATCTCCCTGCGAGTTGACACTGCTCGATTCGAAGATGGTCCCGAGTTTGATCGTGAGATAATCGAACATCCTGGTTCAGTGGTACTTATTCCCATCACAGATGATGGCAAAGTCCTGTTGATCAGGCAGTATCGACAAGCGGCTGAACGCTTTCTTCTGGAAGCATCTGCCGGAACAAGAGAAGCAGGCGAAAGCCCGGAAGTTACTGCTCACCGGGAATTGCAAGAAGAGGTTGGATACAAAGCCGGAAGACTTATCTCGATTGGTGGTTCGTGGGTCGCACCCGGATACTCGACAGAGTACTCACACATGTATATAGCGACCGATCTAGAATCGGCACCGCTGCCCGCTGATGATGGAGAGGACATTGTTGTTGAAGAAGTCGATTTCGATGATATTCACCGATTGATATCTACAGGCGAACTTGAAGACCAGATGTCGATAGCGGCGTTACTGTCGACAATGCATGTGTTCGCGGAACACATCAATGGCTGAGAATTTGAAGACACTTATAGACCAGTGCAGCACGAGGCGAGCCTATGTATGAGCATGATGTTCTGATTATTGGCGGCGGAATCGCCGGACTCAGGGCAGCCGTTGAGGTTACGCGGGCAGGTGCAGACGTAGCGGTGATATCCAAGGTTCACCCGGTGCGTAGTCACTCAAACGCAGCTCAAGGTGGCATCAATGCGCCTTTGACCGACCGTGGCGACGACTGGGAAGGTCACGCCTACGACACGATCAAGGGCGCTGACTTTCTTGCCGACCAGAATGCTGTCGAAGTGATGTCGAGTGAAGCTGGTGAAGCTGTTCTCGAACTCGAACGCATGGGAGTTATCTTCAGTCGAGGCGAGGACGGCAAACTCGGAACCCGGGCTTTTGGCGGTCAGAAGGTTGCCCGAACGTTCTTTGTTGGAGCGATCACAGGCTCGGCCATGCTGCACGTCCTCTTCGAGCAGTCGCTCAAGCTGGGGCTGAACGTCTACGAAGAGTGGTTCGTCACCAAACTCATCATCGAAGATGGTGCATGTCGAGGAGTGGTTGCAATCGACCTTAAGACCGGCGACATTCACACGATCAAGGCCAAGGCAGTCATTGTAGCGACCGGCGGTGCAGGTCGAGTATTCGAACCTTCGACCAATGCATTGATCTGCACTGGCGATGGTCTGTCACTGGCATACCGGGCGGGTGTCCCGTTGATGGATATGGAGATGATCCAGTACCACCCGACGACTCTCGCCCGAACCGGCATCTTGATGTCGGAAGCGGCCCGTGGTGAAGGTGCTTATCTTCTCAACGCAAGCGGCGAACGATTTATGGAAAAGATTGCTCCTGACTACATGGAGTTAGCTTCACGAGACGTTGTGTCTCGCGCCGAGCAGACTGAGATCGACGAGGGCAGGGGAATCGATGGCAACGTCCTCCTCGACCTGCGCCATCTGGGTCGTGATTTCATCGAACAGCGACTAGGGTACCTTCAGGAAGTCTCAGTTGAGTTCCTCGGTATCGACATGGCAGAGCAGCCGGTTCCGGTACAGCCTGGAATGCACTACATCATGGGTGGTATCAAGACCGATGTGAATGGCGCGACAAATGTCCCGGGACTCTACGCTGCAGGAGAATGTGCAAACGTGAGTGTTCACGGCGCGAACCGCCTGGGCGCTAACTCACTTCTCGATACCGTTGTATTCGGTCGCCGTTCAGGTGCACACGCTGTCGAATACATCAAGGATGTCGATGGCCATTCATATGCTGAGGAAGACCTCGCGAGCGAGAAGGCTCGAATACAGGCGCTACTCGACCGAGCTAACGGAGAACGAGTTGCAACCATTCGAGGCGATATGGCACGTGGAATGACGAAGGGCATCGGAGTATTCCGGGATCAGGCGTCTATGGAAGGTGCGCTCGAAAATCTCAAGAACGTGAAATCTCGAATGGGTGGATTCTCAATCGAAAACAAGGGGAAGGTATTCAATACTGACCTCATGTTCGGTCTTGAGCTTGAGTTCATGGTTGATTGTGCCGAGGCCGTTGTCGCCGGGGCGCTGACTCGTAAAGAGAGCCGTGGAGCCCATTTCCGAACTGATATTACCGAACGGGATGATGAAAACTGGCTGAAGCATACGCTGATGTACAGGGACGAAGAAGCCGAACATGATGTTCGCGTTGAAACATCTGATGTGACTATCACCCAATGGGAACCAGTCAAGAGGGTCTACTAAATGCCGGGTACTATGAACGTCAAACTGAAAGTAAAGCGATTCGATCCCGCTGATTCAGGCGGTAAGACCTGGTGGCAGGAATACGAAGTCGATGTTCACCCGGACTCGACGGTTCTCGACTCACTGATCGAGGTTCGTGAGCAAGAAGACGGAACTCTGGCACTGCGATGTGCATGTCGGGCTTCGATCTGTGGCTCATGTGGAATGAAAGTAAATGGCAATGCCAAGCTGGTCTGCAAGACTCGTGTGGTTGATGTTGCACCCAACGGCGAACAGCTGACGATCGAGCCAATGGGTAACCAGCACGTTGTTCGTGATCTCGTTATATCGCTCGATACGTTCTTTAATCAGATCAACCGAGTGCAGCCGTTCCTGCAGCCGAGTTTCGTTCCTGAGGCCGAATACACCACTTCAAACGAGTCTATGGAGAATCTACTGACTTCTATGAACTGCATTATGTGCGGTTGCTGTGTCTCTGACTGCACGGTTCTCGAGGTCGACGCCAACTTCATCGGCCCCGCAGCCCTCGCAAAGGCGTGGCGGTTTACAGAAGACCCACGTGATTCAAAGCGTGACGAGCGTTTGAAGGCATTGAACGACGAAGATGGCGGGATGTGGGACTGCACCCGCTGCATGAAGTGCGTCGAAGTATGCCCTAAGGGCGTCGCTCCGATGGATCGAATCATGGAGCTGCGTGAGGCTGCTATCGAGGCAGGCAACACAAACACCTCAGGGTATCGTCACACCGAATCGTTCTATAACTCTGTAAAAAAGAATGGACGGTTAGACGAAACTCGTCTGGCTATCGATTCAGCCGGTTGGACAAACATTCCGCGATTGCTCGATCTCGCGCCTATCGGGATCGCTGCGATGCGCAAAGGAAAGTTGCCACCGTTGATGCCGCACAAATCTGAAGATCACAAAAAAGTGAAAGACCTCTACAAGAGCGTGGAGGATGAATCCTAATGAAGTACGCTTTTTACCCCGGATGCGTTGCACGGGGCGGCGCTCCTGAATTATACGACTCCGCCTTCGCTGTGATGGAACGACTCGGAATTGAGCATGTGGAACTGACAAAAGCAGCCTGCACTGGAGCCGGCGTGCTACAGGAGAAGAACCTCAAGATGGGTGATATCTTGAATGTTCGAACTTTTGCTATGGCCGAGCAGATGGGCCTGCCGATCATGGTGCTGTGCTCGACCTGCCAGGGCGGGATGAGTCAGGCGAATCACCGTGTGAAGCGCGATCCGGAGTACCTCGCCGAGGTCAACAAGCACCTCGCTGCCGAAGGTCTCGAGTACAAGGGTACGACGTCGATCAAGCACCTTCTGTGGGCGCTGATCGAGGATATCGGGCTCGAAAAGCTCAAAGAGACCTTTACCCGCGAACTCACCGGAATGAACATGGCGCCGTTCTACGGCTGCTACATGGTTCGTCCTTCAGAGGCACTCGAGTTCCCGACATATCCTCAACGAGAGACTTCAATTGAAGACTTGATTGAGGCTGTGGGTGGCTCTGTTACCGACTTCGCCGGCAAAACTGCTTGCTGCGGATTCCCGATATTGTTTGTCAACCAGTCCAACTCGATGAACATGGTCGCAAGCCACACGGGTACGGCTAAGCATCTGGGTGCCGC
>CAYTAO010000090.1:431-8245 GCA_964435915.1 uncultured Dehalococcoidales bacterium | reverse complement strand
CTCATTGCAAATCAGATTCGTACACACAAGACCGATCTTATTCGGATCGAAAGATACCTGTGAAATAACATCTGGGACGTTCGAAATCAGCTTCAATCCCGATTCACCAGCGATCGACGAAAACTGACTCATGGCCTCTTCAACGAGTTTGGTTGGAGAAACATCTTGAAATTCAAGGAGGGATTCACCCGACTCGAGCCTCGAAAGTTCAAGCATCTCCTCGATCAGCCTGTCCATCCGATCAACGTCTTCACCAATCATTTGCAAAAACTGCTCTCGGCCCTCAGTATCGTCAATCGCCCCACGTTGCAGCGTCTCGGTCGAGGCGCGTATCCCTGCAAGCGGCGTCCGCAGTTCGTGCGACGCGTTCGAAACAAATTCTCGTCGCGTGATATCGAGTCGTCTAATGTCAGTTAGATCGGTCAGTAACAGTAGAGCTCGCACAGTATCGATATCTGGGCGTGGAAACGGTCTCGATATCGCCATCAGGGTTCGCTGATTGTCGAACAGCTCTATCTCCGAAGCAACTGGTTGCTCACGTTCGATAGACGCCATAACAATTCGAGTCACATCGGGGTGATTGGTCAGTGATGTCAACTGCATTCCAGGCTCAACTTTGCCGATCGAACCGAGCATCTCACGGGCCGCCGGGTTCGTCGATTCGATAATGCCCTGATCATCCACAACAACGACGCCCTCACGCATCGAATCGATTATGGAAGCCAGGCGAATACGCTCTGCGGTATCTTCAGCTATGTCGTCGGCCACCCGATCAACAAGCCGGTTCACAGCGCGGGCGAGCCGGTTAAGCTCTGCCGGACCGACCGGATCCAACCTGTGGGAGCGATCTATCGACGTTGCCCGTATCACACCCTCGGTCAAGTCGAAAAATTGGCGGGTAATACGTAACGACAGGAAGACAACGGCAATAATCGCAAGAATCCCTGCAAGGATCGTTCCAACCACGCCAAAAAGTAATGCCCCAACGGCAACGAGCAGCACGAGACCACCCGTCTCGATCAACATTCGCCATCTCAGGGAGACGTTACCCAATTGCATTCCTAACTTTCAAAGCCAAATCGCGCCACCGGAAATACAAACAACCATCCTCGAATCCGAACCGTCGCCCACTGCGCAATGACGAGTATACGTTCGAACACCAAGACATTCACACGATTATTCGATATCCGACCCCGCGCACAGTACCGAGCAGAACCGGCTTGGAGGGATCTTTTTCGATCTTCAGCCGCAACCACCTGACATGAACATCAACAGTACGCGTATCACCGGAGTACTCGAAGCCCCAGACATCCTGCAGGAGTTGGTCACGTGTATAAACTCGCCCGGGATTCGCCGCTAGATGCGTAAGCAAATCGAACTCTCTGGGTCGTAGGTACAACTCTTTTCCTTCAAGAGTTACAACGCGTGACCCCCTGTTGATCACCAGGTCGCCCAGATCGATTATCTGATCTGAGGTCGATTGAGAAACTGACTTGAGCATATCCGTTCGACGGATCTGTGCTCCTACCCTAGCGAGAAGCTCAAGCATGCTGAACGGCTTGGTTATGTAGTCGTCGGCGCCTGATTCGAGTCCACCGACCCGGTCGATCTCAGCGTCTCGTGCAGTCAACATTATGATTGGAATAATAGACCCGTCACGGCGCAACACCTTACACACTTCAATGCCGCTCAGACTCGGGATCATCAGGTCGAGCACGATGACATCGGGACTTTCTTGGCGAGCTATCATGAGCCCATCTCCACCATCGTCAGCAGTTACAACCTCGTAGCCTTCTGCAATAAGGTTGTAACGGAGTGCTTCTCGCAGTGTCCGATCATCCTCAACAACGAGAATTTTGTGTTTGCGATCGGTCGATGATGCTGTGCGCAAGCGAGTCGTCTCCGGTTCGTTCGCTTTCAATTTGGCAAAAGCTAACTACGAATGGACACGAGTATACGTTCCCGCCAAATAGGTAAGACTCAGCTACAAAGATCAGGAAGCCAACAATCAGGCTGCGAGTGAATATACAAGCTCGACACTGGTGAACTCGCGGGGAAGGCATAGCGTGATTATGGTTCCCTGACCGGTCTCGTTTTCGGCGGTGATTGCACCACTGTGGTACTCGACAATCATCCGACGAAAGTAGAGACCAATACCGGTTGCGGACTACGCTAATGTGCCTTCGTTGTCGACTCGTAAATATGCTCCGAACACGTGAGGCAGGTCTTCTCGGGCGATCCCGATGCCCTGGTCCTCAAATCCTGGTGATTTGGTGACTCGAAGTTGTCTCCGAGAATCTGTCCTACTTCCAATAAGAGTTCAGCTAGTACGTTTCGGCGTGTGATAAAACCAACCAGCTTTGAAAGCCAGAACCGGCCGGGTTGCTCTGACCGAGAGGTGTATGTCGAATCAACTAATGCCATGAGGTGGTCTATTACCGTACTCGTATTGAGAAAAAACCAGTGCCGTTACGCCGGTATAAGTCCGGTATTTAGCCCAGTAACACGTTGCTCCGATGGCCAGTTGGTTCCACCGAGATCACATAAAAGTTCGCAACAGGTAAAACTACTGGCGCATCGGGTCAGACGTCAGCCCAGAGGCTCATTGTGGGTTTCGTATAGGCAACTGCACTCACTCTTGGGGACAGACCAGTCACACAGATGCCAATTGCCCTGATTCTGCAGAACGATAAGCAGCGTCGATCAGTTCGATAGCTCGCATGCCAGCCCAGCCAGGTGCCCAGTTGGTTGAACTCTTCCCGCTCACGATGTCGGCAAAGTTAGCCGTAGGACCACCGCCAAAATACTCTCCCGCATCCGGTTGAAGGTCCATGTTGAAATTATCACCGTCATGACGCAGTACCTCAAGCCTTGCCCGATCACAGTCGACGGTCATGACTCCTTCGGAACCAAATACGCGCACATCCAGTTGGAACTGCTGGTGGTCTGGTAACGCACCGGCTCCACTAAATGAGCCTATCGCACCACCATTAAACCGAACGGAGAACGAATCGTACAGTTCTACCCGGCTTGTGGGAGCCGATGTGAATGCTGAAACAGTCTCAGCCTTCAGTCCCGTCAACCAGAACGTCAGCCCGGCAGAGTGAGACATTTGAGCCAACGCGTAACCACCGCCAGCGATCACAGGATCCGCCCAGGTATCGGCAGCAGGTGCGAACATGTTGTCGCCTACACTACCGCCTGTAGACAGAAACTGCTTGCCTTCAAGAAGGGCGCGAATGGGTGACGCCATATGGCACATCACGAATTCGATTTCGCCAACTGCTCCCTCGTCCATGCGTTTTTTCGCTTCCTGGATGAACTTACCGTAGTGCCATCCATACGGAACCATCAGTTCGACGCCCTGCCGTTCAGCCTCTTCGACCAGTTCCCTAGCTTCAGAAGCCTTGGTTGTTAAGGGTTTTTCGCACAACACGTGCAGACCATGTTTTAGTGCAGCGAGGGCGTGCTCGTAATGAAGTGTGTGCGGGGACGCGACGACGACACCCTTTAGACCGGGTGTATCGAGGAGTTCCTCATAGTCTTCAGTTGCGAAGGTAAATCCAAACTTATTTTTGACCTGCTGCAACTCGTCTGAACCCAGCCTGCAGACACTGGCAAGCTCTATATCGTCCCGCTCGACCAGCACCGGTAGGTGGTTCGCTGTCGCCCACCAACCTGCCCCGATCAGCCCGATTTTCGATTTCAACGATTCAGTCATGCTGCTAGTCCTTGTCTTAGTTAGTATCTTCGTCTGTCAGACCCAACGTACCCATGACATCGACAATCGCCGATTCGGCCACCTGTTTTTTCGAATCCTTGCCTCGTTGAGATTTCGGTTTGCGCTTCTTCTTCACTTTCGGGCGAGCAGTCTCAATGCGTTGTGCCTGACAAGTCGTGCAGGTACAGGTCTTTGGATGCTTGCTATCCGTGCGATGATGGCGTTCCCTCATGGTTCAAGATTCTATTCGAAAGTTGAGGTCTACGAGCTGGCATGGTCACCGTTGTATCTTGGCTAAAGACGATTTGAAGAGCACAGCAATAGACTCTTACCTTTAATTTGTTGACTAGTGGAATGCCAGATGATAGCCACCAGCATCGCGTTCGATCATCTGGTTTACATCTTCAACCGTCATAGGGTTCGTGGGCCAATCGTCTGGTGCAACGTGCGACAGTCGGAGCAGTATCCGTGCCAGCTGTCCTGCGTATTCCTTTAGCTCACGGACGTTGAGTTTGTTGGCGGCATCGCCTATCTCATGATGGAATTTAGCGTCCTCGTGGCGCCCAAAGAATCGCCAGCGCCACGTGATAGATGCATCGATTGCCTCTTCCACAAACGGGAAGTGATCGGAGTGAGCATCCATGTGATCGAGCACGTGACACTTAAGGCCGTCACTCATGGTGTCGAGTTGTTCCTGCATAAACTTCCTGAGATGTGGGAACGCAAGCACGATCCCTTTCATATGCCCGGTAGACAACTCGTCGAGATTAATGTTGAGCATCGGATTCGCTTCTCGAACCGGTGAACTCGGTGAATGGTGCAGCGCCACGTAGGCTCTAGCACCCTGTAGGTGCTGCTCTTCTCCGCTCCACGTGGCAAATCGAACCGACATCCCTGGCCTAACACCGAGTTCGCTACCCAGTGCCGCCATTACCCGCGCCGTTTCCATCACACCAATCGTTCCCGAAGTATTGTCGTTACCACCCGGCGTCCCGAGCACGGTGTCGTGGTGCCCGGCGAGAATCAGGTGTCGTTCAGGATGAGTTGCACCCTTCATCTCGGCAACAGTGTTGTACGCCTCAGAGTCGAAATATTTTGCGTTTACCGATACGTGGATCGTTGGCGAAGTCGAAGCGATTCGTTGCAGGTACGCACCATCTTCTGAACTTGTTTTTACGACCGCCAACGCATTTTTCTGCGGCGATACGTTCAGCCACTCATCGGTATTGGCGTATTCCATTCGTCCACCGGTCTTCGGCTCGATTGCAATAATGCAGGCAGCACCCGCTCGGGCAAGCCGCGCGATTCTCGCGGTAAACGGTTCGGGGGAAGTGAACGGTTCAGGCGAGATCGAGGCAAGTACGATCGAGCCTTCGATCCGATCAACAAGTGCATCTATCTCATGCGGGGAGCCGTGACCTACATCCACAAGCGGTGTAGTCACATCGATCGGTTTGCATCGCTGGAACGGTAATGACGCGATCAAACGCCCCGGATCGTCTGGCAATGTGATAGAGACATCCCCGTGACTCCACGTATCGATAGTGAATGGCTCTATCTCCGCGCGGTCCAGACCGGCAGCTTCCATCTGCTCACGAATATACTCAGCAGCTCGACGGTCACCATCAGAGCCTCCCCAGCGAGGTCCGATCACATCGGCAAGTTCGGTGAGATGTTTTTTGATCAGTGAACCCGACCATGCCTCGCCCATCAGGAATCGATCGATTTCGTGCCAGTTCATTGCTAAGTCAACCACCTGCGTGTTAAGAACATTGATGCACCCGAAAAAGTCTTCAGACGGATGAAGGCGTTATCTTACGTGGATGGCTGTGGGTGTTGGTCACAAATTATTTACCGATACACCATCCGAAAACACCAGAAACTCATGGGCTGGTTACTACCCTACGAATGGAAAAGTTTGCGTCTGATATTACGTGTCTCACACATAACTAGAAAGAAATGAGGACCACATTGATTGTCACCACTACTCAGGATGTTCCCGAGCGAGAGATAAGTTAAATCACCGGGCTCGCTCACGGTAACTCAGTACGAGCCCGCCAAGTAGGATTCGACATCATGACCGCACTGCGAAATCTCGTCGGTGTTGAGATCACTGAGTATGCGACCCTGCAGGCTGAAACCCAAGAAATGGCAACTCGACGAACGGTTGCGCAGGCCGAATCGATGGGCTCAGATGCTGTGGTCAGCGTTCGCTACACCACTTCGATGATCACCTCAGGCACATCAGAAATTCTCGCCTACGGCACGGACCTAAAACTCAGCTAGCCTCGGTACGTAGTCTCCACGTAACTCTCGACCATGTCGATAAAGTCAGTCGCTATCTTCGGACCCGACAAGAATTTCACGCGTTCTCCGTCAACGAACACGGGCGCACGCGGATCTTCACCGGCGCCAGGCAACGAGATGCCAATATTGGCGGCTCTGGATTCGCCGGGGCCATTCACCACGCAGCCCATGACGGCCACTTGAAGCGACTCTGAGCCGACATATCGAGTTCGCCACTCGGGCAATTTTTCGTCGATGTGTGCTTGAATATCCTGTGCCAACTCACGGAACAACGTCGATGTTGTGCGACCACAACCCGGACAGGCAGTTACCGACGGTCGAAACCTTCTAAGTCCAACGGCCTGCAATATATCCTGACAGAGTCGCACCTCTTTCGCCCTGTCACCGCCCACTTCGGGAGTCAGGGAAGCACGGATAGTGTCTCCAATACCCTGCTCAAGCAGCGTGCTCAGTGCAGCCGTAGTGGCAACGATTCCTTTCTGTCCCATACCCGCCTCTGTGAGGCCGAGGTGCAACGCCAGATCGGACTTCTCCGACAGTTCACGATAAACGGCGACCATCTGGGGAAAACGTGAAACCTTACACGAAATGATGATCTGTTCAGATGCAAGTCCAATTTCGAGAGCTGCATCGGCGCTCGAAAGCGCACTTTCCACAAGTGCCTGATTTTCAACCTTCTCCGAACTCATAGGATCTGCGCTACGAGAGTTCTCGTCCATCTTGTCGGCCATAACGTCAGGATCAAGGCTCCCGGCGTTGACCCCGATACGAACCGGTTTACCAAGATCTCTGGCAATCTCAATGAACGCTGTGAAGTTCTCATCATGTCGCACCCCTCTACCGACATTTCCCGGGTTAATGCGGAACTTAGCGAGGGCTCGGGCCATCTCGGGGCAATCACGGAGCAGTCGATGCCCAATGAAGTGAAAATCACCAACCAGTGGCACGTTGCATCCCAGATCCGCCAGCTGTTTGCTGACCTCAGGCACCGCCGCTGCTGCCTCTGCGCTGTTTACGGTTACACGGACGATTTCACTCCCGGCATCTGCGAGTAGCTTGATCTGGGCGACGGTCGCAACGACGTCGGCTGTGTCGGTGTCGGTCATCGACTGGACGACAACTTGATTGCCCCCACCGATCATCACACCGCCAACACTTACCGCATGGGTGTTATCTCTTGCCGCCAGTTCGCTACCTCCAACTTGTTCGTCTGGGTTATTCGCACGAAGTAATTTTACCGGTCGTCGACCGGAACAACGAATTGAGCATGGTAGGAACTAAAAGTTATCCCCTACCGATCAGCCAGACCACCCAAACAACTACCGCGGCCACTATCAGTCCGAGTACACCGAAGATTATGTTCCAACCGCGCGAACCCTCGCGTTGTTTATGCGCCAATACCGCCGGAATCCACAGTGCGACGATCATCGGCGGGAGTGCGAAGTACATCGAACGGGGTAGATCGCTTATTGTCCACAGCGCCACAAGCAGAATCGTGGAAATCCCAGCAATGATCAACTGATTTCTACGTTCCTGCGACAGTATCAATTCAGGTGCTACCTTTTCTTCGAAGGGGGAATGAATCGACTAGAAGAACGATTCACCCTTGATAATACGGGTTACGTCCTGCACCGATATCACGGCTATAAGCCCGATCAGCAGGGCGAACCCAACAAGGTGAACGAGACCTTCACGCTCTGGTGAAATGCGTTTACCACGCCTGATGATCTCTATAAACACGAAGAGAATTCGTCCACCGTCGAGAGCCGGTATTGGCAGAATATTC
>CAYTAO010000090.1:0-421 GCA_964435915.1 uncultured Dehalococcoidales bacterium | reverse complement strand
GAGAGAGACTGAGCGTTGCTGCCAGTGTTGCGAAAGTGATGATTTTGGCGCCGGTCCCGGCATCGGCAACGGCGATCTCGCCCGTTAGTTGCCCAATACCGATGGGACCAACTGATGATGGGCCTTCAAATTGAGGATTCGAGCTGCCGATGATCATTGTTGTCAGGGCGTTGCGCGTAAGCACCAGTGTATCGACGGCGTGACGCCAGCCGAGTGGGAACGCCTCAAGAGGGCTCATCCCTTCGTTTACGATTTGGCGGTTTTCGTTTGAAATCTGAACGCCGGTTGCGCCTTCCTGAATTCTCGTCTTGGTACCCAGACCGTTGTCGTGTAGTCGAGCATCAGCCAGCGAAATGTGCTTTCCGGCGTCCTCTGCAAAACCGACCACACGGAGTTTGTCCCCCAACGATGCAGGAGGATC
>CAYTAO010000089.1:0-8293 GCA_964435915.1 uncultured Dehalococcoidales bacterium | reverse complement strand
CCCTTCGATGAAAATTACAGATGTGCGAATGGAAATGTTCAAGTGGGAAAGAACGGTTCCGATCACAAACGGTCTCTACACCTACACGCACAACCTGTTGAACATCGTGGTAATCGACACCGACGATCCTGACATCCAGGGGATCGGACTTGCCGGCGGGATCGAAACAACCCCGGAGGTCGGTGCCTCTTTCGTCGAGCACTTTAAGAAGGGCCTGATCGGTCAGGATCCACTCGACAACGAAGCCCTGTGGCATGCCATGTGGCGACCAAAACTGGTCGGCCGGCGCGGCATCTCTACCCGCATCATCGCTGGTATCGACATCGCACTCTGGGACATCAAAGGCAAGCTCGCAAATATGCCTGTATACAAGTTGCTCGGGGGCTTCACGAACAAGGTCGACACGTACATCGCAGGTGGTTACTACGAGGAGGGCAAAGGCCTCCAAGAACTTGCCCAGGAGATGGAAGACAACGTAAACCTTGGCGCTCGCGCAGTAAAGATCAAGGTCGGCGCAGTTCCGATCAACGAGGATATCGAGCGAGTTCGTGTCTGCCGTGAAACGATAGGACCCGACGTCCGACTGATGGTCGATGCCAACAGTGCGTATCGCCATTACCAGGCAATCGAGTTCGCTCGTAAGGCCGAGAAGTACGACTTGTTCTGGTTCGAAGAGCCAGTCGAACCGGACGACTACATCGGGCAGGCGGAGATCACCCGCGCAACGTCAATACCCATCGCCGCGGGCGAAAACGAGTACACACGCTACGGCTTCCGTGACATGATCAATGTCCGTGCGGTAGACATTTTGCAGCCCGACGCCCTGATACTCGGTGGTATCACCGAATTCATGAAAGTAGCCGCACTCGCCCAGGCAAACGATCTCGATATCGCTCCTCACGGCGCGCAGGAGGTCCACATTCATCTCGTCTCCGCTATTCCGAACGGCCTGATTCTCGAATACTACCGAGATTCAGTGAACCCGATGTACGGCAAAGTCTGGGAGCACGAGTTGACCATCGAAGACGGATACGTCTACGCTCCCGATCTGCCGGGACTCGGACTCACGCCTAAATGGGGCACGTTGGCCCCTTATCGGGTCGGCTAGAGGCATAAATTGAACCCAATGAAGAAAGTACCGTTTGGTACAACGAGATCTAAATACTTATAGGAAACAGCGTACGAGAGAGGAGCGATGATGGATTGCGCGAATGTGACACGGACATCATCGTGTTGAGCCAAGCTTTTTTTTCAAAAACAATGCCAAAAAAGGAACTGGATGTACTGTCGGAATTAGGCAAGCGTTTGCTGCCCATATGGCACGGAGTCACAAAAGAGGAGGTCCCCCGGTACTCTTCTAGGGTTTCCCTGAATCATTTTTGGCACCGAGATACCCCATCGAGCGGCGTAGGGCTACCGATTAATACGAGACAGAAGCATATACTCTCGCCGTCTGCCCCTGATCATCGCCCGAGCGATGCAAAAACTGGAGAAGCACGAACGAATGCCGAACTTTGATTACGAAGCGCCGACCTCACTGGAGACTGCGCTTGAACTAATAGCTCGACCCAGTGAAGTTAGACCGCTCGCGGGTGGAACCGACATCATCGACCAGCTGAAAAGCAACAGGAGGAACGCTGATCTCGTCGTCGACCTGAAGCGAATTCCGGAGCTTCTCACTATCGAATCGAACGGGTCCGGCTTACGAATCGGCTCTGCAGTCTCCTGCACCGACGTGAATAAATTCACAGCCAGAAACGGTGACTACCCCGCCCTGTCCGAGTCAACAGAGCTTATCGGCTCGATCCACATACAGAATCGTGCCAGCGTCGGTGGAAACGTGTGCAATGCAGCCCCATCGGCCGATACGATTCCCGCCCTACTCATCCACGAAGCGATCGCTCACACTGCAAGCACCTCCGGAGGTCGCGAAATCCCGTTGATTGACTTCTTCGCCGGACCAGGTCAGACCGTTCTCGAAAAAGGCGAGATTCTCAAGGAAATGGTGCTACCCGCACCATCTGCCAACACCGCATCTTCTTACCTGCGATTCATTCCTCGAAACGAGATGGACATCGCTGTTGCCGGAGTCGGCTCGCTTATCGAAGTCGACCCTTCTTCCAAGGTTGTCAACAAGGCAAGGATCGCTCTTGCGTCAGTAGCCCCTACTCCGGTTCGGGCATATGCAGCCGAGGAGTTCCTCGAAGGCACTGCGATCGACGCAGCGGCAATCGACAAGACCGCCGATCTGGCTGTCGAAGCGGCTGTTCCTATCACTGATGTCCGTGGCTCTGCCGAATATCGAAAAGAACTGATCAGAGTTCTGACCAAGCGAACCCTGAATATCTGCCTGGAGCGACTCGCCTAAATGAGCAAGAAACAGATCAAAACAACTGTTAACGGCGTCGAGCACGAAATCCTCGTTGACTCGACATGGACTCTGCTAGAAACACTGCGAGACCAGTTGAAACTCACAGGTACCAAAGAAGGTTGCTCGAACGGCAACTGCGGAGCCTGCACGGTGCTGGTCGACGGTAAGTCGTCGTGCTCATGCCTCGTGCTCGCACCCGAAGCTGACGGTCGAGACATCACAACGGTTGAAGGACTTTCCGACCACGGACACCTCACGCCGGTTCAAGACGCGTTCGTCGAGCACTCCGGCCTGCAGTGCGGTTTCTGCACACCCGGTTTCATGATTGCAACGACTGCCCTGCTGAACGAGAATCCACACCCGACCGAGGGTGAGATAAGACTGAAACTGGCAGGAAATCTCTGTCGGTGCACCGGCTACGACAAGATCGTGCGATCGGTCCAAGACGCCGCAGAGCGCCTGAGCAAAGCGTAGTAAGCACTTACCAGCAGGCACCAATGCGTCGCCCTTTTACATAGGGCAAAATTCAAGGCAACGACAAGTTCTGCATCGAAGCGGGTTCGGCGATGTTGGGTGCTTTGCACGAAACAGCCAGATTGCTCGATATTTCAGCACAAGAACACACGAATTTCTCACAGCTGATCTCGGTCGACTATGTACGAATCTGCACATTGAGGTCTCTTTGTACTACTAAACATCGCTTGAATTGACATGGGTTACGAATGTGGATCCACTGTCGCTAGAGATTCATTAGCAGAACTTCGCAAGTCCGTGCAGGTGCATGCGATTGAGCATCACAACTACACGTGAGATGAGGTTGAGAGCCCCGAAAAGATCGCCACCTGAGAAGGTGCGATCAAGCAGTAAGCCCGCCCCCCGCAGTTTCCGTACTGCTCGCCCAGACTTCGGAACAAACCTCGAACCTCACTTGTTACCATGAGGTTCACTTCAAAGATCATCCGAAATCTCCCAGTTAACGCGTTCGATGTTGACCCCGTCCCGATATTAAGATTTCAGGTATTTACGCATCCATATGCTAATCTGAACTCGTGTTCAAAACGAGCTTATTGCAATTTCGAGATGGACCGCGCCGAGTGCACTTATGATCGCATCTAATTCCCACAGAACATCCACGAGCCACCGAGTAATACATGGAACAGGTCTTCCGAGCCGCATCTGACGAAAAAACAGCTGGCAATGACATGGTCATCGCCACCGTCGTCAAAACCTCCGGATCCGCACCGCAAAAGCCCGGTGCGAAACTACTAGTGCGCGCCGATGGCTCCGGTGTTGGAACTCTCGGTGGCGGCTGTGTCGAAGGAGATATCTGGTTCGCCGCCTCACAGCTGTTGAAAAATAACGGCTCTGCTGAAATGCGGGACTACGAACTGAACGAAGACCTCGCAGCTCAGGACGGGCTCGTTTGCGGCGGGACGATGTATTTCTTGCTCGATCCTGTTCGAAAAGAAGCCGAGGCATCTGACTTCAACGATGAAGTGATCGCTGCATACGAGGGTGGTGCTCCCGTGGCAGTAGCCAGCCTGATGAACGCACCTCTTGGATCCGAACTGGTCGTTGGGTCGAAATTGCTGGTTCGAGAAAACGGCTCAAGCGATGGATCTCTCGGTGACGAAAAGCTTGACGCAAACGCCATGAACGAAGCCCGCAGGCTGATGGCTATGGGGAAGAACGACTACATCACGGCGGAATCGGGGGCCGAATTCTTCATCGAGGCGTACACGACTCCACCAACGCTTGTTCTGGCTGGCGGTGGTCACGTGTCGAAGGCAATATCGAACATAGCCTCCGCACTTGGATTCCGGATTTTCGTCATTGACGACCGGGAGGAGTTCTCCAGCCCTGAACGCTTCCCTGAAGCGGAACAGACAGTAGTCTCTGACTATGGATCAGCGTTTGAAAAACTGCCAATAGACACAAACTCGTTCATCGTTATCGCAACCCGGGGCCACCGCTACGATGCGTCGGCTACAGCATCAGCAATGCGGAGCCCTGCCAGCTACGTGGGGCTGCTCGGTTCGAAACGCAAGACGATCCTCATTTTCGAGGAGCTATTCGCCCAGGGTTTCACGATGGAAGAAGTGCAAAGCGTGCGCTCCCCTATCGGCCTCAACATTTCAGCCAGGACTCCTGAAGAGATAGCACTGTCGATAATGTCGGAGATCGTCGGTTTCCGACTCGGTGGCGATGGCGGGACACTCAAACTCGACCAGCGACTGATCGATAAGGCCGCCGAGAAGGTCGCCCGCCGATCGGAAAGCACGACACCTGCCGAAACGGTGGGCGCAGACTAACGTGAGCTACAACGCTGTCGGCGTACTGCTCGCGGCTGGCGAGTCGAGCCGTATGGGTAGCCCGAAAGCCCTCCTACCGTGGCGAGGCACGACCCTAGTCGAATACCAGATGAACTCGCTCTTGCAGGGTGGTTGTGACAGGGTAATGGTTGTAACGGGTAAGTACGACGTCGAGATGGCGCCGTTGCTGAAAGAGCGCCCCGGCATCATCAGGGCGTACAACCCGAAATTCCGTGAAGGCAAGACGACTTCTATCAAAGCCGGAATCTGGGAAGTACCCGATGGAGTTCACTCGATCGTATTGCTGGCCGTCGACCAACCGCGCCCGGCATGGGTGATCGAAAAAGTACTGAAAGTCCACACCGATTTTGGAGCGGATGTGACATCACCCGGCTACGACGGCCACGGTGGTCATCCTCTGGTTTTCGACGCACAACTTCGACCCGAGCTGGCAGCGATAACTGAAGAGGGTGAAGGTGTCCGAGCCATCTTCCGCAAGCCTGATATCGATCACCACAGGGTCAAGTTCGATTCGGCAATAGTCAGGCTCGATATCAACACACCTGAGGCCTACGAGAAAGCGTTGGCATCATACGCAGAGTTGGCTCGCCCGAATGGCTAACGATAGACACTACGACCTCGCCCCCTCGGGGAATCCGCTCGACGATGCACGACAGTATCTGCAGTCGACCGGCACCGACGGCTGGCTCACGCGAGACTATCGCTATACGAATCCAGTGTTCGAGGCGGCACTGGGACGCCGCGTTGAGCACATAACCCGGCCAGTGTGGCTCTGGATTCCCGCAGACGGCGAACCTCAACTTCTAGCACATGAGGTCGACACGGGTCGTTTTCCGGAGGATTCACCTGAGATAAATGCCTATGGAAGCCGATTGCATATGGTCGACGGTCTGAAAACCCTCCTCAACGGCGCATCGATGGTGGCGATGGAGTACTCACCGTTCTACGAGCTACCACGGGTGGGTCGAGTCGATGCAGGCACGATCGAATTGGTTCGGTCACTCGGCCCAGACATCGTTTCGTCCGGTGATGTAATTCAGTACGCCACCGAGCGCTGGACACCGGGTCAATTGCAATCGCACTTCTTCGCGATCGAGGCGCTTGATCGCATCGTGAAGGAGACATTTCAATACATCGGAGAGAACATTCGATGGGCGCTTACCGAACACGATTTAGCCGAGCACATACGCGGCAAGTTCGATCGTGCTGGACTCGAATTCGATGACGGGCCCGTTGTAGCATTCAACGAGCACTCGTCCGACGCTCACTATGACCCCCGGCCCGGCGATTCGGCGGTTATTCGGCGCGAAGGTTGGTTGTTGATCGATCTGTGGGCGCGGAAGAAATCCGAGTCACCAGATGATCGGAATATCTCAGCTGATATCACATGGACAGCAAAGCTCGGCGAGCCGCCATCAGCAAAGCAACAGGAAGTCTTCAATGCAGTAGCCGGTGCCAGAGACGCCGCGTTCGAGTTGCTGGAAAACCGCGTATTGGAAGGTGGTAACCCACAGGGTTGGGAGCTAGATAGGGCTGCAAGAGACGTGATAGAGAAAGCCGGTTATGGCAAGTACTTCATGCACCGTCTCGGCCACTCGCTCGGCTACGAGGTCCACTCGAACGGTGTGAACCTCGACGACTGGGAGACTCACGACACCCGCACCGTAATCAACGGAGTCGGAGTAACTATTGAGCCGGGAATCTATCTACCGGAGTTCGGTGTCCGATCAGAAATGGATATTTATCTAGGAGAGGACGGCCCCGAAATAACCGGCGACCGCCAGACAGAAATAGTGCAGATCGAGACGGATTAGCCCGAAGCTGCTCCGACGAAGTCCTCTCCCGTGGGAGAGAACTTGGGTCAGGGGAATACAGTCGATGTTGACAGCAAGGATCGTATCTTCAAACCCGGCTTTCTCCCGCTGGGAGAAGGTGTATAAACCTACCTCACTGACCTAAATAAACACCTCGACGCCAAGCTCGACCGCCCGTGCTCGTATCTCGTCGTATTCGCCGTTTTCTACTGGCACACCGTTGACTGATCGGTCGTCTTCGAAGTCGGCTTCAGGATCTCCCGCAACAAGTACCCCATCTTCTCCAGGAATTGCTGGTGTTGCGTGCAGTTCGCGGATCATGTCGTCCATCATCGCCTTGAAATCATCGAGGTCACGGAACTTGGAGATATCAATCGCCATAGTCCAAGTCATGTTTTCGCCACCCGACAGCTGAGCTCCAAAGCCACCGCCGGAAAGCACACCACACAGGATATCGACCACGATACCCAGCCCATATCCCTTGTGCGAACCCTGCTCACGAGTGTTGCCTAGCGGATTCATCGCCCAGTCTTCACCCCTGTCAACCTTCGGATCGGTGACAGCCTCGCCCTCGGCCGATACAGCCCAGCCAACCGGCATCTGGACTCCCAGACGCTTCGCAAGCGCTATCTTCCCGCTAGCAACCGTGCTGGTCGCCATGTCAAGTATGAAATCCCTCTCTTCGCCTGCTGGAGCGCCAAATGCAATTGGATTCGTGCCGACGCGTGGTCGGGCGCCAAGAGCGGGCCTCACCGACCGGCTGGCATTGGTCATCGCCATACCAATCATGTCTTCTGCTACTGCCATCATCGGGTAGTAGCCGACCATACCGATGTGATGACCGTCCTTTATCGTGGTCATTCCCAGACCATATTTTCTGGACTTTTCGATCGACATTTCCATGCCTTGATGTGCAGCGACGAACCCGAGACCGTTTCCGCAACTCAGCAGCGCAGTGGTGTCGGTTTCCGAAACTACTTCTACTGTTTGAGGAACGGTGTACTCACCGCTGACGATCGACTGTGAGTATCTAACGACGTTTCCGACCCCATGCGTTTCAACTCCTCTGAGATTCGATGAAACAAGGATTGTTGCAGTTATTTCGGCATGTTCTACTGGTGTCCCCACACCCTGGAGAATCGCCGACACCTGCTTGTGCAGGTCTTCTACTGGAATTCGGATCGAGTTGAAATCGTTGAGTTTGAGGTAGTCGAGTGCCACGTGTGTTTATTTCTCCGAAGATTTGCTTCGCTTTGATAAAGGGCAGCTTACATCGAGTCGGCGTAAGGCGGCATCCCTAACGCAGCACGACGACACGCAGCGGGGCTAGCATCGATTCCGCAACGCTTCAGCCACCGGGAGAGCTCTGTACCCTTCGCCCCTGTCACGGCGTTGCAAAAGCTCAGGAATCAGCCGTGCAGGAATGGCTCAGTGGCGGCCGCCACTCTCGGAGGCTGTCCGCTCACTGTCCGGAACCGTTGCGGGGATACCCGCACGACACTGAAATCATTAGGTACCTGTCAGAGTGCTAATTGACAGGAACGCTACTGGTTACGATTCCTCACATTTTAGTTGGGGCTATCGGTGTTGTGCAGGGCGAAATTTCACCCTATCGAGCATTTCTGGTGGGAGCGGATAGATCCATCCCCGGTTCTGAATTACTGCCTTGGCGAGTTCGGGTGGGATAGCAACAATGATCTCCGGTTCGATAGTGAATCGTCCTGTGAACCCGCCGATAGCACTTCGAGCGTGAACACCACCGTAGTTCTGATCTT
>CAYTAO010000088.1:7927-8511 GCA_964435915.1 uncultured Dehalococcoidales bacterium | reverse complement strand
GTTTTCTACCGGTGCGTGGTGTGCTGTTGCTGCGGCCTGTGTCACGTTCGTTAGATCCTTAGGATGTGATCTGATTTGATCGAAGTTATTACGATGGGTCGTTCACGGGTTCCATTGACCACCCGAGAAGGCCCCAAATGAAGAATGGCGCACCTGCAAACAGCACCAATCCATCGGTGACGTAGGCGACACCGAAGATTGCGAGCCCGAATGAGAGGATGAACGGGTAGTAGGACATGTCGGGCAGATGGATAGCGCTATGTCCGTCTCCGTGGTCATCAGCGCCACTGGTTACGCCCGGCAGAGTTGCTTCCTCTTCAACCTCGTCAATCTGCGCGCCTGAAGGAACTCCCTGATCGTGTTCGTTGTGGTAGTACTCTGAGATCGTCTCAGGGTATTTGTCGAACCAAAACTGGTCTCGGTACTTGACCTCGGGGATTACATCAAAGTCGTGTGGCGGCGGCGGTGATGTTGTTGCCCATTCGAGCGTACGGCCGTCCCATGGATCGGAACCCGCGACCTTCTTGTTCATCATTGAGTAAAACACGTTGATAATGAACACCAGAGTTCCAATGCCGAGAATC
>CAYTAO010000088.1:7499-7910 GCA_964435915.1 uncultured Dehalococcoidales bacterium | reverse complement strand
GAGCCAGTGCTGGGGGGCGAACGTCAGGTTGAACCCGATCATCATCAAAAGCCAGTTGGTAATACCCAGCTTTTCATTGAGGAACCACCCGGTGAATTTCGGCCACCAGAAATAGATTCCGCTGAAGATACCGAGGAGTGCCCCGCCCACGAGAACGTAGTGGAAGTGAGCAACGACGAAATAGGTGTCTTGCTGTTGCGAGTCGGTTGGAGGTGACGCGTGCATAATTCCACTCAACCCTCCGATAGTGAACATGGCGATAAATGAGATCGAAAATAGCATGGCTGTATTGAGGCGAATATTTCCGCCCCAGAGCGTGCCGAGCCAGTTGAAGATTTTCACACCGGTCGGAACCGCAATCAGCATTGTCGAGATCGAGAACGCTGTGTTGACTGCCGGTCCGAGGCCAAC
>CAYTAO010000088.1:0-7489 GCA_964435915.1 uncultured Dehalococcoidales bacterium | reverse complement strand
AACTGTATACATTTGGTGTCTCCACACGATCCAGCGCATGAATGCAATTGCTGCTCCGGCTAACACTACGACCGGGTAGCCGAACAGGGGCTTTCTTGCGAAGGTCGGAAGCACTTCTGAGACGATACCCATTGCGGGAAGGATCAGGATGTATACCTCGGGGTGACCAAACAACCAGAAGATGTGCTGCCACATGACCGGGTCGCCACCGCCGAGTGAGTTGAAGAAATGGGTGCCGTAAACACGGTCAGTTTGAAGCTGGATGCCTGCAACTGCCAGAATTGGCATTGCGAGGACAATCAGTACCGATGTTAACAGGGTCATCCAGGTGAAGATCGGAATCTGGAACATGCCCATTCCGGGAGCACGCATGTTGATGATGGTCACGATGAAGTTCAGACCGGCAGCGATTGATGCCACACCAAGGATGTTCAGTCCAACGATCCAGTAGGTCATACCAAGTCCGGGATTGAATGTGGATCCCGAGTTGGGGGCGTATCCGAACCAACCACCGTTGGGGGCATTTCCTGTGATCCAGCTGGCATTGATGATCAGCGACCCGAATAGGAATACCCAGAAGCTGAACGCGTTCAGCCGTGGAAAAGCGACGTCACGGGCACCGATCTGAAGTGGGACCAGCCAGTTAAAGAATGCTGCCGATAGCGGCATGATTACCAGAAATACCATTGTGGTGCCGTGCATGGTGAACAGCTGGTTGTATGCTTCGGGACCGATAAGGGAGTTCTCAGCTGATGCAAGCTGCGCGCGCATTGCGAGTGCCTCAAGACCACCAACGAGGAACCAGATGAAGGCTGTAATGCCGTACAGCGTTCCGATCCGCTTGTGATCGACGGTGCCGATCCAGCTCCAAATTCCCGATTCAGCCTTTGGCCGTGGGAAGAGTCTTGGGAATGTCAGTGATGTTGTTGTCACTAGGTGTGAGCTCCGCTGCTGGACGTTCTGATTGCGTCTCTACGGGTGATTACCGTTACTTCAGTGTCTTTAAATAAGTGACGAGGGCGTCGATCGATTCATCGTCAAGGCCAGACCAACTAGGCATAACTGCTGGGAAATCTTCAACGACGAAGGCTCCCGGCTCCCTCAGCGACTGTTCCAGATATTCATCGGCACTCAGCCCAGTGACTCGTGAACCCGCTCGATCTCCGATTCCAGCCAATCCAGGTCCTATCTTTTTGTCGCTATCCGTTGAGTGGCAAGAGGAACAGTTGGTAATGAACAATTCAGCGCCGTCTACGTCGCCGTCTGTATCGACTGTTGCTCCTGCTCCACCGGAACCGGGTTTCAGCGATAGAAGATACGTGGCGATGTCAGATACTTCGGAAGGGCTCAATTTGACGGTCCCGTCAGGGCTGTCGTACACCGCCGCGTGCTTCTGCATGCGTGTGCCGATTTTAATTGACGATGGATCGTTGATCCAGGCCACGAGGGAATCGTGGTTGAGCTCTTTGAGGCCTGCTCCGATGGTTGTTCGGTTTCCAAAATGAGTTAGGTTCGGTGCTGAGATTATGCTCGAGTTTTCAATATCTGAAATCCAGCCGTTCCTCCGAGCCTGCTGCGAGCTGATCTCTCGGGCGTACGAACCGGGAGCGGTTGAATCGCTCGTGTGGCAGGACGAGCAGTTTCCGGCGAACAGGTTCCTGCCTCTACCTTCGGGCGAATCTGACGACGGGGGGTCGGCGGCGGTATGCATGCCGTCGACCCATGCCTGAAAATCATCTTCGGAATCGACAATCACTCGGAACCGCATGTGTGCGTGGGCGATGCCGCAGAATTCTGCGCACTGTCCGTAGAATGTGCCAATCTCACTTCCAGTCATCCACAGGTAGTTGTCGTTAAGGGGGACCATGTCGACTTTACCGGCAATTTTCGGTACCCAGAAGCTGTGGATTACGTCATCGGATAGTAGTTTCAAACCAACCGGGCGACCCACCGGTATGTGGAGTTCGTTAGCTGTTACAACCTCGTGATCGGGATATCTGAACTCAAACCACCACTGGTGACCAATGGCTTCGACGCTAAGGACCTCGCCCTGATCATCGGGGGCACCGTTCTGTTGTGCCCAGATTCCTGTGAGAGTTGGAACTGTTATTGCTATGAGAACGAACACAGGAATGATCGTCCATGTGATCTCCAGCTTCTGGTTTCCATGAGTCTGGTGTGGGAGCTTATCGTTGTCGGAACGTCTTCGATATCGAATCGAAATGTAGATTATGGCGCCTTCTACCAATATGAAGATGGGTACTGCTATCCAGAAAATGAACTTGAACAGGCTGGCTTGTTGTTCGGCGACCGGCCCAGCCGTGCCAAATGTTGACTGATTGTTTTCGGGGGTACATGCCGCCAGAAGGGCGATGGCGACCGATGCTAAGAGTAGTAATGTCGGGCGTAGCGGGAAGGAAAACTTTGAGACTCGATGCATCTGGGGCTATACGTGAAGTGCTGGTTAAAAGCGCATTTTTGTTAATAAAATCACCGAACAATATATATCGGCGATGAAACGTTAAAAGCCTGAGAAGCCTAACATCCACGTTTTACCCCCGCAACGGTCAATGAATCCCGAATGCCTCGCCTTTTTCGTTCCGATCGAATCCCCATCGCCCACGCGTTCGGGATAGGTTTGTGCTCATGACCAAGAAATTACTTGTAGCGACACGTAATCCTGGCAAGATTTCAGAATTTTCACGAATGCTCTCGGGTATGCCTTTTGATGTCGTCGGACTCGAGGATCTGGGCATCGACCTTCATGTCGAAGAGACGGGTTCGACATTTGAAGAGAATGCTGTACTGAAGGTTAGAGCGTACGCCGAAGCATCGGGTGAACTGACCCTTGCTGATGATTCAGGACTGGTGGTTGACGCACTCGATGGCGAGCCTGGAGTTCTATCGGCACGTTACGGTGGCGATCGGCTGGATGACAAACAGCGCGTTCAACTGGTGCTCGACAAGATGAAGCATCTACCCGGATGGGAACGTACCGCTCGTTTCGTGGCAGTGCTGGCACTTGTTGGAGACGGCGTGCCAGATGGGCTGGCAATAAGTGAGGGCGTTCTGGAGGGAGCGGTGATGCACGAGCCGATTGGCGAGAACGGGTTCGGGTATGATCCGGTGTTCTGGGTGGCTTCTCATGCCAAGACTACTGCGCAACTCTCCGGATCTGAGAAGGACGAACTCAGCCACCGTGGGAATGCATTGCGCGGGTTGATTGGGATTCTTGAATCGCTCACATAAAATTAATACGTGTTTAACACGTGATACGTGCCGGTGTGGTTTCTTCTTTGCCGGTACTATTGAGGACAGCAAACCGATACGCCAACCCGACAGTTTGATGGCACTTCATGTCTCAATCCTCCGAATTCCTGTTCCTAAAAGGAATAACCGATAAATTAGATCGGCCTGTACGCGATTTGCGCATTTCTGTGACAGATCGTTGTAATTTCCGGTGTACGTACTGCATGCCGGTAGAGGTGTTCGGTGAGAAGTATGAGTTCCTTCCTCGGCCTCACATTCTCACGTTTGAGGAAATAGAGAGGCTTACCCGGTTATTTGCCGACGCGGGCGTTTCCAAACTTCGAATAACCGGTGGCGAGCCGTTGGTTCGTGCGAATTTGCCTGATCTGATTAAAATGCTTTCGGGTATCGACGGTATCGACGATATTGCGCTGACTACGAACGGCTATCTTCTGGCTGAAAATGCCCTGGCGTTGAAAGAGGCGGGGTTGAACCGGCTCACAATTTCACTGGATTCGATCGATGAAGATATTTTTAAGGAGATGTCGGGGCGCCCACAGGGTCCGGAGAACACGCTTGAGGGGATCAAGGTTGCAACCGATCTTGGTTTTTCACCGATCAAGATCAATGTAGTTGTTCAGCGGGGTATAAACGATCACACACTGGTCGATACGGCTCGTTACTTCAGGGGCACGGGTGCGATCGTTCGATTTATCGAGTTCATGGACGTTGGGACCAAAAACGGCTGGGAACTCTCGCAGGTTGTGACTTCCAGAGAAGTTATCGAGATGATCGACAATGAGTTCCCGCTGGAACCGGTTGAAGCGAACTACCGTGGCGAAGTCGCCAGTCGGTACAACTACGTGGATGGGCAAGGTGAAATTGGTGTTATCTCATCGGTGTCGGAGCCATTCTGTGGCAACTGCACGAGGGCTCGACTATCGACCGACGGCAAGCTGGTTACGTGTTTGTTTGCTTCCGGTGGTACCGATATGAAAACTGCGATGCGATCAGGGGCGGATGATGTAACACTTGCCGGAATAATCGCCAAGATTTGGGGCGGCCGTACGGATCGTTACTCCGAACTGAGATCGGAGGACACTCAGGTTAAGGTCGGTGTCGACGGTGACAAAGTCGAAATGTATTACATCGGTGGCTGACTGACGATGCCGGATTTTCGGGCAGCCGATTTTCCTATCTTTCAGTTTCTAGTCGTTGTGGTCCACGTCTTTTCGGCGATTATATGGATTGGCGGATCTATATTCCTGACTTTAGTGATGATTCCGGTTGCACGTGGCGTGGAGCCACCAGCGGTGGGTTTTCTGTTCCTCCGTAGGGCTGCTCTTAGATTTAGCGGAATTGTCCGGGTGCTGCTGGCATTGCTTGCTATTTCGGGTGCCCTTGCGCTCGATGGCCGAGGGATTTGGTCGGTTTGGGGAAGATGGTTCCTGGTCGACTGAAATCGGAGTTGTGCTTTTGGTCAAGTTCGTGTTGGTGGTTTTGGTGGCCAGTTGTCGGCCAGTGCTGTGTAACTTGCCATATCAAGGACGATGCCTTTTTTGATTTCAGATTGACGTCGAATTGATTCTCGCCGGATTCCCAGCCGCTCGGGAATTGCGCAACTGGCTTGGTTTGAGATGGCGCATTGAACTTCGACTCGGACCAGATTCAGTTCGTTGAATCCCCAGTCGATGATGGCCCGCAAACTGTCGGTCATGATCCCTCTACCAGTAAATCCGCCTGCGAGCCAGTAACCGATCAGCGCCGAACGGTTGGGTATCTGAATGTTGTGAAAGGCGATTGTTCCAGCGAGTTCACCGTCTTTCTCGATCAGCCACCAGTGGCCTTTGCCGTCAGCACTCCTTGCCAGATCAGCAGCCTGAGCTTTTCGTCGTTCTTCGACGGTGGTTGGCGGCATGGGAGCACTTAACCATTGCGACAACCTGTCGTGATTTTCGGCTACCAGCTGTAGATAGATTTCGGCGTCGTTCAGCTCGCTTGGACGAAGCGTTATTGAATCTGAAACGACCAGAATCGGGGTTTCGAGGCTGTTTATTTCGTTTACCGGCATTTGATTTCTTGGAGACAACCCGGGGTGTTTCGAGCCTGCGCAAGATTGTGGGCGAAGCGAATGTTTGTTTCAATAGGGTGCGGTGACCAACAATAATCACAACATCGTTTATGCCTTCTCCGACGGATCGGCAATCGGGAACCCGGGTCCCGGTGGGTACGGGGCTGTGCTCAAGTACGGCGACAATGTAAAAGAGTTCAGTCAGGGTTTTAAGCACACCACGAATAATCGCATGGAGTTGCTTGGGGCTATTACGGCGCTGGACGCTCTTAAAGGTCGACAACGAGTAGTGCTTACGACTGATTCTCAGTACGTAATCAACGGTATTGAAAAGGGTTGGGCTGCGAAGTGGCGTGCGAATGGTTGGATGCGTAATAAAAAAGAGAAAGCACTTAACCCTGACATGTGGGAGCGACTTCTCGACGTGTGTGCCAAACACGATGTGAGTTTCGAGTGGATTCGAGGCCATACTGGTCATCCAGAGAATGAGCGTTGCGATGAGTTGGCGAACGGTGCGGCACGGGGGAGTAGTTCGAGCCAGATCGTTGATCAAGTATTTGTTGAACTGAACGGGACTGGTGAGTAGATGTTCGTGTTGCTGGAATTGTTTTCAACTGAAAACCACTCAATGAAAGTGGACACAAACGATTTCCCGACCGCAGCAAGGGGGAGTGGAGGGATCTTCGGTGGATGGGCGGACTATGGGGGCGCTTTGCCACACGCGACCCCACCAAATCCCTCGGCTCCGATGACTTCGCTCGGGAAATCATCTAATTCCATTTTTGGGAGCACACCAGATGTCTGATAGCCGAGACCCGCAAAATGAACTCAGTCACATCGATGGCGCGGGCAAGGCTCGGATGGTTGATGTAGGGGGGAAAGACGTCACGGAGCGGGTCGCTACCGCCGGCTGCGAGATTCACATGCAGCAGTCGACTCTTGATCTGATCAGGTCGGGAGGGTTCGACAAGGGCGATGTTCTTGGAGTTGCTCGTGTGGCGGGAGTAATGGGGGGGAAGAAGACTTCCGATTTGATTCCTCTGTGCCACCCATTGATGCTGAACCAGATAACTGTCGATTTTGTTGACCATGTCGAAGGGACGGGGCTCAGTATCAGGACTTTGGCTCTCACGTCTGGCAAGACCGGCGTCGAGATGGAGGCTCTTACGGCTGCCAGCATCGCTGCGCTTACGGTTTACGACATGTGTAAAGCGGTCGACCGTGGGATGCGTATAGAAAATCTGCGGCTGCTGAGCAAGAGTGGCGGCAAGGGCGGAGACTACGTGGCTGAGTGAGTCACGAGTGGTGGTTTAATAACCCGCGTAGTGAGCCGTGATTTCGTTGACCGGGGTTTGAGGCGTGGCTACCATAAATGATTGCGTTGTGTGAGTTCGCTCATCCACCGCGGTGAATGTCATGGCGATGTAGCTCAGCCGGTTAGAGCGCGCGCTTCATAAGCGTGAGGTCGTAGGTTCAAGTCCCACCATCGCTACCATTCAACTCTCGTTAATTCCTGATAACGACGAGTATAATTGCATATTCGGGCGATTAGCTCAGTTGGTTAGAGCGCTTGCTTCACACGTAAGAGGTCGGAGGTTCGAGTCCCCCATCGCCCACCAACAGAATTAACTAGGCTGAAAAACCCGTGCCGGGGTGGCGAAATGGCAGACGCGCTACGTTCAGGGCGTAGTGCCCGCAAGGGCGTGCGAGTTCGACTCTCGCTCTCGGCACCATTTTTTTTAATTGGAGTAATATTCATATATGCGTTTATTGCATAATGCGCTTGTAGCTCAGCTGGATAGAGCGCAGCCCTGCGAAGGCTGAGGTCGTGGGTTCGAATCCCGCCAAGCGCGCCAAATGTTCCCTATGGCGCCCCGAAAGCATCGGGGCGCCGTTTGTTATCTGGGGGTGCCAGTATGGTGTCACCGGATGGTAAGACTGATCGTTTAGTGCAAGCGCCGTGTAGAATCGGTACTCGCAACAATCAGAGGTCATATCTCGACAATTAAAGAAACTGGATCGCGAAGTGCCCCTAGAGGGACGATTGAATCCACTTAGTGGTTACTCGCGTAGCTAACGGCGGCAGCGGCGATGAATCCAGTATGTTTGGGCGATTAGCTCAGTTGGTTAGAGCACCTGCCTTACAAGCAGGGGGTCGGAGGTTCGAGT
>CAYTAO010000087.1:0-8930 GCA_964435915.1 uncultured Dehalococcoidales bacterium | reverse complement strand
TTTTTGATGGCATCTGCCACGGCATCTGCCTTACTCTTAGCGTCATCTTCGGCATCTGCCACGGCATCTGCCACGGCATCTGCCTTACTCTTGGCGTCATCTTCGGCATTTTTGATGGCATCCGCCAGAGCGTCGTTAGCGTCATCCAGTTCAGCCTTCGCTGCAACTGTCGCTGGACTGTCCGATCCTGATGCTGACGTGAACTCTGCAAGAGATTCGGCCGCGTTCATGGACGCAACTCTAGCATCGGCGAGATTTGATTCGGCTATAACCCTGTCAAGAGTCGTCGCACCGTTCAATATTTCGGCCAGATCTTCACCGGCATCCTGAAGCGCGACTTCGGCGCTCGCCACCGCTGACTCGAGTGTGGAAACAGTTACTGCATTCAGCCGGACAAGAGTTTGACCCGCGACTACGGTGTCACCTTCTTCAACGGGCAAATCACCAACTATCCCGGAAATTTCGAAACGGAGGCTTTCGAGTTGAGGGAATGACACAGAGCCAGACGCCGTTACGTCGTCGAGCAAGGTGCCTCGTTTGACCGCCACCGGTCGACGAGCGTCCTCGTCCGTATCGTCGCCCAATAAGAATATTTGAGCGCCGAAATATGCAGCAATGGTGATAAGAGCCGTCACGATAATGAAGACGCCGAGTTTTACTATTGACATATTCGAAGCCTTAGGCTGGACGACAATTTCTTAATACCGCCCGTTATTTGTCGTTTTGATGAAATTAGATCCACCAATTTTCCTCAGGAGTATTGCTTGCCAGCAGACATCAGGTCGCGAATGATTGAACATATGAGATGAGATCAGGCTCGACTTGCCGGGAGGACAATTGTGAACGTTGTGCCGTGACCTGGCTTGCTTGTCACTGATATATGACCACTGTGCGCCTCAACAAGACGCTTGACGATTGTCAAACCGAGTCCAGCGCCACCTGTCACCCTTGCTCTACTTTGATCGGCTCGATAAAACTGATCAAAAATTCGTGGGAGGTCGTTGCTCGATATACCTGGTCCAGAATCGGATACCGATATTGTTAGTCCATTGGACTCTCCAACTAGTGAAACAGAAATTGTTCCGTTATTTGGTGTGTGGGTTAGCGCGTTCTCAATGAGGTTGGATACTATTTGCCGAATTCTAGTTTCGTCGAAATCTACTGTGATATCGATCCCCTTCACTGAAACGTCCAGTTTAATTTCGCGTTCTCTTGCTCGTTGACTGAAATGGGCGGCGGAGTCTTGAATCACTGATATCGGAGATCCGTGAGATTTGTTCAGCGTTAGCGCTCCTGCATCGACAACTGCCAGAATCCTGAGATCCTCGATCAGTGTTGCGAGATGAAGTGTTTGGGTGTGGATCGTGTCGATAGTCTGTTCGTCTGGTTCGACGACACCATCTTTGATCGCTTCGATATAACCCTGGATATTCGTCAGAGGAGTGCGTAACTCGTGAGCAACGTCTGCAGTTAACTGGCGCCTTTGATCGACTGCAAGTTCCAGGTCACTTGCCATCGTGTTAAAGGTGTTGGCGAGCTTACCGATATCGTCGCTACCGCTTTTGGGCACGCGTTGGCTCAAATCTCCAGCACCAAGGTTGCTTGCGGCGGCTGTGAGATTGCGGACAGGAGCGAGCGCCTGTCTGGTGAGCAGCATTACGACCAGCAACCCGGCGAATCCAGCTGCGATTCCAGCGATTAGCAGTGATCGCTGGAATGATGCTTGCAGGTTGCTCAATGGCGGGTCTACGAACTCGAGTACCTCGGCTACCAGATCACCTGTCGGTCGAGAAGGAATCTGTGTGGCCTGTGCGGTTACGATTTTTGTGGTTTGGTCGGGGAAGAACCGTGAGATAGCGCCCGAGTGAAACTGTCTCATGGAAAGAGGGCGTTCATTTCGTGCAGGTCGCTCGTCAACTAACAGGTGGCCGATCAATTCACCGTTGACGTAAACAGGGCGCTTCGTAAACCGCGCTGGTCTGGCGAACCTATCTTGCAGTGACTCAAATAGGCCTTGTGCGTCACGGGCAATCTGATGTGAATCCGCCACCACCATACCCGATTCGTTCTCAAGGACAACTCTCCAACCATACAAGTTACCAACTTGCTGGATCGCATACTGAACTTCATCCCAGTCCTGATTGGCTTCGAACGTGTCCCTGACTAACTGCTCGGCCCGCTCAGCTCGGGCAAGTTCGATCTCAGTGGCGAAGCGTTTAGTTTCGACTCGTGTGGCGTAAGCTGAGTAAAAACTTACAGCGGCGATGGACATCGCCAGCACGATGGCGAATCCGAGTGTGAGTCTTCCCTGGAGACTGAAAAACCAACTAAGCATCGAATCTGTACCCAAATCCGTAGATGGTTTTCAAATGTCGCCAATCAGGATTGGCAACATCCAACTTTTTTCTGAGATTGGAAACGTGTGTATCGACAGTGCGGTCGTAGCCGGAGAAGTCATAGCCGAAAACGTTTTCGATAATCTGTTCTCGCGAAACCGTGCGGCCTCGACCTTCGATGAAATAGGCAAGTAGGCGGAACTCGGTGGGCGTGAGGTCTATTTCATCACCATGAACAGTGGCAGAACGCCGGTCGAGGTCAATCGTTATATCGCCTGCGCTCACTTTACTACCCGATTCAGCTCGCTTTTCGTTATCCCTCGAGGTTCGCCTGAGAACAGCGCTCACTCTCGCAACGAGTTCACGTGGGCTGAACGGCTTTGACACGTAGTCATCGGCGCCGAGGTTGAGACCGGTCAGTCGATCATCTTCATCGACCCTCGCGGTCACCATGATGATTGGAACTTCGGAGTATTTGCGAACATTTCGGCAAACCTCTATGCCATCGATGCCCGGTAAGTTCAGATCTAAAAGCACGATATCGGGCGCGTCTTCGAGAGCCATTCGCAAGCCGACGAGACCATCTTCCGCCGAGATGACCTTGTAGCCGGCCTGGGCCAGATACAGCCTGATGAGTTGAGATACCGACTTGTCGTCCTCGACTACGAGCGCTGTCTTTTCGGTATGTTCTTCGTTGGTAACCATTTTCAGGAATGATATGGGCCCCGAGGGGTTTACTCGACGGACGTCGCTATCTTTTCGGGCACTTCAGTTGGTTCTATGCAGATCTGAGTGTTTTGAGGGTTGCTCAAAATTGCTTCACATAAGTTGTACTTCAAGGATGTCAAGACTTTGTGGAGAAGTGTGGGATTCGCGGAAAAAGAGGTTGTATTTGATAGGTAGTCGCCACCAGCCGGGCTGATGAAATCCCGTATCCATGTTTGCGGGATCACGAGTTGTGGGTGTGATGGAGGTTGGGCTAGTTTGATATAAGCGCAAAGAAGTTGTGTTTCGAATTGAGCGCAAACCAGATGTGACCAAGGAAGACAGTGTCCGTATGACCAGTCAGAGAATTCTCGTTGTCTACGATGGCCCAGATATTCTGGAGGCGTTAGTAACTGTCCTTGATGATTCAGGTTTCCAGACCTCGGGAGCTCCTGGTGGGTGTTCCGCCCATCAAACTTTTTATGAGATACAGACGCAGTTGGTAATGCTCGACCTCATCAAGCCAATGAGGAGTGGCGTCGATGTTTGCCGCCAGATTCGGTCGATGTTAGATGCCCGTGTCGTGTCTCTGAGTCGTGTCGAGGATGTGGAGTTCGGGAAAGAGCTCCTTGCACCGCCGCCAACGGCAAAACAACCACAGCAGACGGCCCCACCAGGCGTCCTACGCAGACGTTCGTGGCAAGTAAGGTTCTACGTCGATGAGCTTCCTAAATATCTGGTTATATCGGAAATAGAAATGCCCTCGGAAATGAGGGCATTTCTATTTATCGCGTATTGATCGACAGATGAATCGGCGACAGTTTGATATCTGGCACCCCCGGAGGGACTCGAACCCGCAACCTACAGGGTAGAAACCTGTTGCTCTATCCAATTGAGCTACGGGGGCACTACACCCATTCTAAGGGCAGAAGCGCTTGACGTATCCAACAAGTTTTGTACAAAAACTAGGCAACTGCGCCCTGATCCCGGAGCTGCTTTATCTCGACCAAGTCGAGTGCCAACAGGTCCCGGAGGAGTTCATCGGTATGCTCACCCATCCCCGGACCCGGGGTTGTCGCCTTATTGGAGCCTTTTGTCGTGATTGGTGAGGCTACTTGTTTGATCTCGCCGTATACCGGGTGATCAACAGTCACGATCATCCCACGGGCTTTTACCTGCTCGTCCTCAAGTGCTTGCTCGATCGAGTTGACAGGCCCAGAAGGAACAACACCACTAAACAGCCTGAGCCATTCAGCACTTTTCTTTTGAAGAAGTCGATTTGAGAGGATCGGCAGCAGTTCCTGTCGATTGTCATATCGGGACGTGAAATCAGCGAATCGCTCATCTGAGATCAGCTCTGGTAGTTCGATTAGTTCAGCCAATCGCCGCCAGAAATGTTCTTTGGCACAGAAAATGGTGATCCAGCCATCGCTGGTTTGAAAGTTCTGCGCAGGAACGATTGTCTGGTGGGACGAATTCGCCGTGCGTTCGGGATCCCAGTTGCCATTGAGTTGCCATGATGCAAAATATGTCAGCATCGAGACCGCAGTATCGAGCAGGCTGACATCGACGTCCCTGCCGATTCCGGTGGTTTTGGCCTCCAGCAACGCTGCGACCAATCCCAAAGCAGCCACATACCCTCCAGCGAAGTCGATGATTGACACCCCGGCCTTTCCTGGAGGCCCGTCTGGCTCGCCTGTAATCGACATATAGCCCGCCATCCCCTGCATTATGGGGTCGTAACCCGGTTCTGAAGAGCGAGGCCCTGTACGGCCAAATCCGGAAAGGGAGCAAGTGACGATTGCAGGATTCAGGCTTCTCAGGTTCTCATAAGTCAGATCGAGTTTTTCTGGCAGGTCACCTCGTAGGTTGTTGAACACAGCGTCCGATTTTTCGACCAGACGGTGGAACACGGCAGCACCTTCGGGTTTGCGGAGATCGATAGCTATCGATTTTTTCCCGCGGTTGAACGACTGGAAATATAACGAGTCGGCATTATCGATCGCTGGTGGTACGTATCTCGCTACATCACCGCCTGCGGTCGGATCTTCGATCTTGATCACCTCTGCACCGAGATCGGCAAGATTCAATGTAGCGAATGGTCCAGCACCAAACTGAGATACAGCGAGTATGCGAATTCCGTGAAGCGGGCCTTTGCGTTCGGATTCGTTGCTTATTTCTTCAGGCACGTCAGGATTCTGCATCGTGAGGTAACTTGCCTTCGCCCAACGTTGCGTGATTGCGTTTTGGTATCAACACGTGCCGACGGACGGTCATCACTCTTTCATTGTGCTGGTTGGTAACTTCGGTTTCGAGGTATACCACTCCACGATCACCCTTGGAAGTCTCTCGCAACTCGAGTATGGTCGACTTTGTATAGATCGTATCGCCGTTGAACGTCGGACTGTCGTGAGTCACGGATTCGTAATCGAGATTGGCGATGGCACGACCGGATATATCGGCGACTGTCTGTCCAATTGCGATCGCCAGTACCAGAAGTCCGTTGACAAGATTTTGCTCGTATTGTGTACTACTTGCGTAGTTGGCATCGATGTGCACCGGGTGTTGATTCTGGGTGAACAGGGAAAACCAGGTGTTATCGGTTTCGGAGATCGTGCGACCCGGCCAGTGTTTGATCACTTCTCCAACTTCAAATTCTTCAAAGTGTCGACCGTAGTTCATTTGAGATTTCCCTTTTCTTCATCTTTGGGTATTAGTATCCTCAGTAGGCAAGACCAGCATCGCGAAGGATGTTCTGCGCCCGCAAGATCACTGGCCTGTCTATCATCTCACCGTTTAACGAGATGGAGCCTCGACCTTGGGTCTCGGCTTCTGTCGCTATGTTAAGCACCATCCGAGCCCGATCGATCTCGGCATCGGTCGGCGTGAACACTGATTCGATTACTTCGACTTGCGCCGGGTGAATCGCCAGCTTTCCCTTGTATCCAATCGATTTCGCGAGCATTGCTTCTGAACGAAGTCCTTCAGAATCACGGAATTTTGTATAGGGGGTATCGAGAGCGTGAACTCCTGCGGCGCGGGCTGCGATTGCGACGGCTGATCGTGCATATACGAGTCCTGGTTCCGGTTCCTCGCCTGATTTTGACTCAATTACATCTACTGTTCGACTGATCCCCATATCGGCCGAAAAGTCCTCGGCTCCAAACGCAGTCCAACGAATGCGATCACTGGAAATACAGATTTCGTATGCGTTTATCACGGCTTCCGCGGTTTCGAGCCAAGGCAAGATCATTGTTTTACCGACGGGTACTCCGGCACGAATTTCAGCATCGCTGAGAATCTGATCGAGGGCCTTTACTTCGCTCGCGTTTCCAAATTTGCCAATTGAAAAACCGATAATTTCGTTTGAAACGACGGCTGTAATATCGTCCTCTGCTAATCCAGATGTCATTGAATTTACTCGTGGGGCGAGTAGTTTTCCGGCTTTTACGAGAGTTGGAATATGTTCTGACACTATCGCACGAGCGGCTGCTTTTTCTACGGCTGGCACAGAATCTTCAAGGTCCGGAATCAGCCAGCGTGTTTCAAAGCCCGCGGCTTTTGACAGCATTGATGGCTGATTACCCGGAACGAACAACAGCGTTTGTGGGTTGGGAATTACATTAGTCACTCAACAAGTCCAGTACTCTTTTTCCGATGATTTCACCTTGATTTGAATTGTGAGTGTGAATCATATGTGTTCAAACGTGAGTTGGCTGGTCGTTTTGGGTCCGCAGGTTTCTATACGATGGAAATCTTGATGTTTTCTTATAGCTGGGTGATGATTTTTGATGACAAAACCATTCTTGACGCCAATCGAACCCGACAACTTCGGGAACGTGATTACTTCCCATCTCGCCGAAACAACGGGCTACACAATGGCATACGAAGGAGAAACCGGTGGCCCTAACGAGGTGGTAATTGTTTGTGAACCTTGGCTCAGATCGGAAGTTTGGTGTCTCCCTAAGCAAGGTTTAATCCAATTACTGGGTTGTTGGCCATCACCATCGTTCGTGGCACGAATGATCGAGTCCGGCACTAAGGTGGCAGGCATCTCGCCGGTTATCGCTGCGCGAGTGGCACACAGAGTTGTTGGCTTCAGTGGCCGACTGAGAGTCACACCAGATGCCAACTGGGGCGTGATCGGGCTAGGCGTGGTTGGTACCGAGGTTGCTCGTAAACTCACCGCTTCGGGTAGTTCTGTTGCCGTCGCGGACGTGCGCACTCCGAGATCAGGAATCCTTATCGAATTGAACTTACGTAGACAATCGCTTGATCTTCTTGTTACCGGATCTGATGTTCTCACGCTCCATGTCCTGTCAGGCCCAACCGCATCACCACTTATATCCGAACGTGAACTCAATCTGATGAAGCCAGACGCGGTGCTGATCAACACGTCACATTCTTCGGTTGTCGACGAACAGGCTGTTATCGATGCGTTGTCTAATGGTTCGCTAGGTGGTTATGCAACGGATTGCCCTGGCCAACTGATCTTGCAGGCCGGTTTGGATGAGGGCAGTTCTCTGAATTCATCCGGGAAACTTGTCATCACCCATAACCCACTGATCAACCAGATAGGAGCGGCTCAAGAGATAGCAAAGTACGTCGTGGCGAACGTCGAAGCGTTCGCAGAGGGATCATATATCCAGGGAGTCATCGAACCTGTTGATTTTCCAACCGTTGGTGATCCCAGTTTCTGGTCATCCAGAATGAGCCCTCGCCAGGATTGAGTCGGACTAGTCGGCGACAGTAATTGGCGTGGTGATTGGGTCAATACGAACTGCACATGCCTTGAATTCGGGTGTTTCAGTGATGAAATCATAGGCATCAGAAGTCAGCCGGTTTGTCTGGGTGAGTTCCGGGAATGCAAAGCTCATAAAAATCGTGCCGTGCGGCGACATATCAGTGATTTTCACCGGTACCTCGACCGAGCCGCGTCGTGAACTGACGGTTACAAATTGGCCGTCGGTGAGTTCGAGTTGATCTGCGTCGTGCGGATTTATTTCGACCATTTCTGAGGGCACAAGCAGGTCGAATCCACTTGCTCGCCCTGTTTGAGTACCTGTGTGATAAGTAGAGCGTCGCCTACCTGTGGTAAGTACGAGCGGGTACTCAGAGTCGATTTGCTCAGCGGGCGGGATGTGATCGACCGGTGCAAAATAGCCCGGTACACCCGATTCCATCTCGTCTTTGTGGAGATATTCGGTACCGGGATGATCTTCTGTCGGGCACGGCCACTGGATACCGCCTTGCTTATCGAGTCGCTCATAAGAGATTCCGCTGAGGATAGGTGCTAGCCCTCTCATTTCGTCCCAAACATCGCTCGGGGAGTTCAGATTCTGAGTGACTCCAAAACGCTTCATCAGATCGAGCAGAATATCGACATCTGTACGCGCTTCCCCGACAGGCTTTATCGCAGAGCGAACCCGCTGTACTCGGCGTTCGCTGTTGGCAAAAGTGCCGTCTGACTCGGCAAATGATGCTGCCGGCAAAACAACGTCAGCAAGCTTTGCTGTATCAGTCATAAAAAGGTCTTGAACCACTATAAAATCGGTTGCCTCGAGTGCTGCTTGAGCGTGGTTGGTATTGGGATCCGAAACAATGGTGTTTTCACCCATTATGTAGACACCGCGCACCTTGCCACGCAGCATTTGGTCCATCGCCGTAATTTTAGTAATTCCGCGCCGTTTTGGCAGGAGATGATCCCAGGCTTTTTCGAACTTTTCGCGTACACCAGGGGCTTCGATTTTCTGATAGCCAGGCAGGTCAGTGGGTAGAGCACCAGAATCGGATGCTCCCTGAACGTGGTTTTGGCCGCGCAGTGGGTTCACGCCGGAGTTTGGTTTTCCAAAATTACCACCCAGCATTCCGAGATTTGCGATAGATTGG
>CAYTAO010000086.1:0-9089 GCA_964435915.1 uncultured Dehalococcoidales bacterium | reverse complement strand
TACCCGGGTACTGCAAGAACGGCTCTACGGCGTCGCTCCCCTGATAGGCATAAATCGTAGCGATATCCACGTCCCACACCTGAAACATCGCGGTTGCATAAGCCGTTGCCGTAGTCGAAATATCACCGCGCTTGCCATCACCAACAATCACGTGATCAGGTGCAACATCCCGGATGTGCTGAATCGTCTTTTCAAGAATTTTCCAACCTTCGATTCCCATCGCTTCGTAATATGCAAACTGGGGCTTGAAGGCGGATACGACGTCTTTAGTTGCATCGATGATCGCACAGTTGAACGCCAGGATGTCATCGATGGGCACATGCTCGGGGGTGGGGTCGAGGCCGACGCAAACGAAGCTTTCCATTTTGGTTGCTGCGGCATCCAACTTTTCGAACATCGTCTGCAAGTGGTACCCCCTGATGGGTCGCTTTGCCGTGTGCGAGTTATTCTTGTGGAAATTATTGTATACAAACTGCGCCTCAAGGTCCTCGCAACTGCTCAATTTACCGAGTGTCGCCGAGGGATCTGGTGCGGGGATGCACAAGGTCGTCGGTACCGCGAGGGGAAAGGTTTCGAATTTGTCGCCGATGCGATCCTAGTGCAGAACACCACTTGGAAGAACGCCGCACGAGCACTCGCCAAGCAGACGGCAGCGATCTGGTAGAAGCAATCCGATTATCAGGCTACTACAACACGAAAACAAAAAGCTCAAAACATTCGCCAACGTAATCGTCGAGGCCTACGGCAGGTCAGACAAGAATCTGTTTGCTTACGATCTACCTGACCTATGAACCCGATTGCTCGATAACTACCGAATCGATGAAGAAACCGCAGAAGGCATAATTCTATACGCCGCTAAAAACCAAGCCACATGATGGATGCGTATACCCGCCGTATCGTTATCCGGCTCAGCTGGAAGGTCAACGGGGACAAGTACACCTACTATCAACAGCTTTTCGAATCAAAGTTTGGCACACCCGATATCGGTATATGGAGTGATTTGCACGCACAACTCGACGGTCGTGCCGCACGGGTCTCAACCCGCTTAGCGGAGAGTGCACACTACTGGATCTATGCCCTCCTGGTAAAAAGTCTCAGGCGTCGAACACATCGACACTGCTTGATTTGAAAACCAGAAAGACATCGTTTCCAACTGCTACTCCCAGATCATTGAGTGCGTTCTCGGTTAGCTCAACTATAAATTTCTGGCCGACATCGACTTCCGTAAACACCTTGCCCTGATTTGACCATATCTCCGTGACGCTTGCTTTAAGGATGTTCCTTGCCGAGAGGTTCGTGGGTCGAGCTGCGGCCAGTATGATCTGATTCGCGCCGAGCGATATGACGACATTGTCACCGGGATTCTTGTTCTGGTGGCGGGTCGATATTTCAACATCACCCACACGAATGGTTGTCAGGTGGTCTGTCGAATCCCCTATCACGCCATCGAGAATATTCTCAAAGCTATCTACGTCTCCTCCGGCAGCCGTTGCACCCAGCAATAGTGCCGAAGGTCGATCGAATCCTTCGACTTTGCCTTCCCGCAGCAGCATCGCTTTCGAGGCAACGGATACGACCTCAGATATTGAGTGCGATACGTAAATCATCGGTATCTCAAACTCGGAATGAACCGTCTTTAGGTAGTTGAGTATAGAGCCGCGGCGTGCGCCGTCGAGAGATGCCAGTGGTTCGTCGAGTAACAATAATCTCGGTGAGGTTGCGAGCGCACGGGCGATGGCAACCCGCTGGCGTTCTCCGCCTGATAACTCAGAAGGCATGCGATCAAGCAGAGTTGAAAGTCCCAAGAATTCAGCCAGCTCGAGTGGAGCAAGATGGCGATCACTCTCGGGGACAAGTTTCCATCCGAACTCAATGTTTCTTCGAACGTCGAGATACGGGAATAGTGCCCCATCTTGATAGACGGTGCCGATACGGCGCTTTTCGGGTGCTAAGGAAATACTCCGTTCACTGGAGTACAGGGTAGTTTCATCGATCTGAATCACGCCGCTGCTCGGTTGAACGGAGCCAGCGATGCAGTTTAGAAGGCTTGTTTTCCCAGCTCCGGACGACCCGAAGATAGCGGTAATTCCGTTTCCAAATTCTCCCACGACGTCGAGCAAGAAATCGGGTCGGTTCAGTTGAACGTCGAACGAAATCATCGGTTTGCCCGTGCCGAGCCGTTCGCTCCTGTGGCAGAGGTGCGTTTCAACAACCAGTTGTGGATTGCGAGCGCAATAACTCCGAGCACAACTGAAGCCAGCGCCAACCGCCACGCTGCATCGGTGTCACCGGCCGAGATTCTAGTGAAAATTGCAGTCGGTACCGTCTGCGTACGACCTGGAATGTTTCCTGCAACAACGATAGTCGCTCCGAACTCGGAGAGTGCCCGAACGAATCCAAGTAGCACGCCCGCAATAACTCCGCGATACGCAAGCGGAAGTGTGACAGTAAGGAATGTTCGAACAGATCCAGCTCCAAGCCCCCGAGCTGCAATTTCCAATCGAGGATCAACACCCGCTAGTGCCGCGGCAAACGAACGCACTACTAATGGCAGCGACACAATTGCCGCCGCCAGAGACGCAGCGATCCATGTAAACGCCAGCGTGGACCCGAAGATCGATTCACTTAACCGCCCAATCCAACCGTTCGTTCCCACCAGCCAGAGCAACGTGTATCCAATTACAACCGGGGGGAGCGCCAGCGGAAGAGAAACTAATATATCGAGAAGGAATTTCCCCCGAAATTGTTTCCGCACCAACAGCCATGCAAAAAACATCCCGAATGGCAGCGCCACCGCAGTGGCAACTAGTGCTATTTGCAGTGATAGAGCAACTATGGAAATATCTGAATTCATATCTCTAGGATCCGGGCAAGCAAATTAACCTCCCGGGTCACCCGGTCCCGTGCCGACCCTTCTCACCTCGAATCCGGCCGACTTGAACACTTCTCTCGTTGCCGGTTCGATAAACACGTAGTTTAAGAAAGTCTGCGCTGCGCGACTATTGTGAGCATCTGTTATTCCACTAATAAAGTAATCCACCGATAAATCTTGAATTTCAAACAGTGTTTTGACTCGATTCGAAGTCAAAGCGTCTGTCATGTAAACAATGCCATATTTCGTGTTACCACTTTCCACAGCTGCCAGCGCTGCCCTAACGTTGCCAGTGAAAATTAGCTGATCGGAGATGGTTTCGGCCAAATCAGCGGCCTCCAGAGCCAGCATCGCATAGGTACCGGCTGGTGCGAGTTGAGGATCCGCTACCGCAATCCGCTCATTTGAGAGAGCCAGATCAGCCAGCGATCGGATTATCGGGGAATCACGCCTACCTATAACTACAACAGTATTAGTTATGACTCGCTTAGCATTTCCTCCTAACATCAGGCCTGACTTGATGATCAATTGACCCGGTTCGCCACCGGCAAACAGCACACCGTCAGCCGGGGCACCCAGATTGGCCACCTGGTTCGCCAGCGTTATCGATCCACCGAAGCTGAAGTCGACACGTTTTCCCGTGTCTCGCTCATAAATATCGGCGGACTCCGTGAGCACATCGGATAAAGAAGCCGCTGCGAAAATAAGTGGCACACCGTCTTCCGACTTGCCATTGCAGCACGCGATGACGACTAAAAATAAAATCGCCATCACCAATTGAACTATGCATCGAGTCAACAAATGAAGGTCATTTCCTTAGTGAACAGGGTAAGTTCTGATAGAATTTAAAAGTCATCGTTGTCTGCTGCAACCGATACAACCGATAGATGAGAACGAAATTGAACCAGCGCTGCAAACGCAGCGAATCATGAGGCACGAATTTGGTCTCAGCAAGCGAAGAATACTCCTTCACGAGCTTCTCCAACCTACCGTTCTACACCAAGGTTAACGAACGCCTGCTCGACCTCGCAGAAGTCGGCAAACAACGAAAAATCATCGATCTCGGCTGTGGCACCGGCGGAATCACAAAGCTTATTCTCGAGCGATTACAGTCGGCGAAAGATACCGTCATTTACGCTGTCGACCACTCGGCCACTGCACTCAAAGCTGCTGCTGAAGAAATCGGCGAACGAAAAGACGTGGCCATCAATTACGTTCACTCGGAAGTTCAAAATCTCACGGGTACGGTAAAAGAGCGGGTTGATGGAATCGTTTACTGCAACTCGATTCACTACGTGCCCGACAAGCCAGCTCTAGTCGACCAGATTAAAGACAAGCTGCTACCTAATGGAATCTTTGCCTTCAACACTTCTTTCTTTGAAGGGTCTCATCCGAAAGACAGCCACGAGTTTTTCCGCAAGTGGATGATGCGATCACTTCGAATTCTGAAGCGAGAGTATGGGCTATCAGCCAGTAAATCGGCCAAGGTGGAGTCGCGTGTTCAGCTCACAGCCGCCGACTATGTCGATCTCGTAGAAGACGCAGGCTTGAAGGTTTTGGTGAATGATTTAAACCGCGTTGAAGTACCGCATTCCGGTTGGCACCACATCTCTGGATTCTCGGACTGGATCGAAGGCGTAATGCCCGGTGTCCCGCTCGACAACGGTAGAGAAGCACTCCAGAAAGGTCTCGCACAGATCTGGGAAGAGATGGAACTAAAAACCATCCCAAGAGTCTGGCTCTCAGTTAGTGCTGCCAAGACGTAACTCACTTGGCAACTTATGATACCCCCTGTCGCTGGCAGGGAGGTTATGTACAAGCGTAGATCGTCTATCACATATTATTTCCCATTTCTCGATCATCTACGTGTTTACACTCACGTGATGTAAAAAAATACGTTTAGACTCCTGACAAAATTATTTCAGCAGATCTAAGCGAGTCCTCAGTATGAGCCCTTCAATCTCTAACATTGGCAGCCAGTCGTTAAAACCGGGTGATGTATTGTTGATTCAACAGATCAACGATTTATTTCGAGGCACACAGGATCCAGCTACGTTCTTCCCACGGTTCGATGAACTTGCAGGTGATCTAATTTCGTACGACCGGATAACCATCGGAATCTACACTGGAAGTTGGTCACAGGCAGAAATCTCTTATGCCGCTCATACCCCGGTATCGACGTCTACGACGCATTACCGAGACCAGAACTAGGTTGATAACCTGAAAATTTGGGCGACAAAGAGACAGCCTATAACCGATCTGACAGCCGACGCTAGACCTGACCGGTGGTCACGTAGAACTGCTGCGGTGCGTTGGTACCTGAACTACTCGCCATCCAGATACTCAGCGAGAGATTTAATGTTGTAACCGTGGCCGCCCAGAACACCGGCAACAGCTCCCTCGGCCTCGACAGCACAGCGGGCTGTATCGATCGAAGTGAAGCATGGGATGCGTTGCATGGCTGCGGCTCGACGAATGTGGAACCCGTCCTGCATCGTCGAACGGTCGCCCGTTACAGTGTTCACGACAGCGCTAACCGTTCCATCCTCGATGATGTCGACGACCGTCCGACCACTACCCTCTTGAAGACGTTTTTCGATTTCGCTGACCTCTATGCCCATGGCTCGAATCATCTCGGCGGTTCCACCGGTGGCATAGATCTGGTGTCCTGCCTCATTCAAGGTACGGACCAGGCCTAACGCATCAGCCTTATCAGGATCGGCAATACTCAACAGCACGGCTTCACCCTCTGGTACATTCAATCCCGACCCGAGAAGAGCCTTAGTAACAGCACCATCGAACGTAGTGTCGATGCCCATTACTTCACCGGTCGACTTCATCTCGGGTCCCAGATAAGTATCGACACCAGCGAGCTTCGCCATCGAAAACACGGGAGCTTTCACCGCAATCAGGTCTTGCTTCTTCGCAAGTCCTCCGCTGTAGCACTGATCCTTGATCGTATTCCCTCGCATCACCTCGGTGGCAATTCGCACCATGGGAATTCGGGTTACTTTAGAGATGAACGGAATCGTCCGTGATGAACGAGGATTCACTTCGATAATGTAAATTTCTGGGTCACCTGAACCGCTTGCAGATCCACCCGCTGAACTACCGCCGTTGAATCCACGATAAGTGCCACCTCCAGCTACCACGAACTGGATGTTCATCAGTCCGATGATGCCCAGGGCCAGCCCTACACGTCTTGTGTAGTCGACAATGGTTTTGACTTCCGCCTCGGTAAGAGACTGCGCCGGGTAGACCGCCATCGAATCACCCGAGTGAACGCCAGCTCGTTCAATATGCTGCATGACCCCGGGATCAGTACATCTTCGCCATCGCAAACTGCGTCGACCTCTACTTCAAGACCCGTCAGATAGTGATCAATCAGGATCGTCTGGCCGTGGAAATCTCGCATCGCCATATCGAAATAGCGAATTAGCTCCGCCGGAGTTTGAACTATCTCCATTGCTCTGCCACCAAGAACATAACTGGGGCGAACCAGAACCGGGTACCCAACATTGCCAGCGACTTGTAGTGCTCTTTCAACATCGGAAGCCATACCACCCGGAGGTTGTGGCAGGCCATGGCGAGCTGTCACATCTTCGAAACGACCCCGGTCTGAAGCTAGGTCAATAACGTCAGGTGTCGAACCCAGAAGCGGCAGACCGGCGGCGCCCAGTAACTGCGAAAGGTTGATCGCTGTCTGCCCGCCAAACTGCACCATCGTCGATGGGTTCGAAGAGCCAGTGCCTTCATTTTCAATAATGTCTCGAACGCTTTCTTCGTCCAACGGCTCGAAATACAAGCGGTCGGAAGTGTCGAAGTCGGTCGATACTGTTTCCGGATTTGAGTTGATCATTACTGATTCAACACCCGACTTCTGAAGTGCCCAGGCTGCGTGAACAGAGCAGTAGTCGAACTCGATGCCCTGCCCGATTCTGATCGGACCACTCCCGAGCACGACAGCGGTTTCTCGCCCGGTGGCGATCGCTTCGTTCTCCTGCTCATAAGTTGAGTAGAAATACGGGGTAATAGCCTCGAACTCGCCAGCGCAGGTATCGACCATCTTATAGACGGGCTTCAATCCCCAGTCCTTGCGCATGGTTCGAACCTGCTCTGGCAGGTAGTCGGCAAGCGCTCCGATCTGTGCGTCGGAGAATCCCATTCGCTTGGCACGCCACATCAAATCAGGTGTTAGCTCTTCCCCCAAAAGTCTACGTTCCAGGCCAATAATTCTGGCGATTGCAAGCGTGAACCACGGGTCAACTCCAGTTTCTAGAGTCACTGACTCCGCGGTACGTCCCCCACGAATCGCAGCGGTGAGCTTCCAGAGTCGATCATCATCGGCCAGCAAATCCGGAGGTCCTTCACCACCCCACTCCGGGTTCTCCCAGAGTAGTGATCCGCGATCGTTTTCCATTGAACGCACCGCTTTTTGCAGTGCGGCTTCGAAAGTTCGGTCGATCGCCATCACCTCGCCAGTCGCCTTCATCTGGGTGCCGAGTGAACGGTCGCCTGTAGGGAACTTGTCGAAGGGCCAGCGTGGAATCTTGACTACACAGTAGTCGAGGGCTGGCTCGAAGGCGGCCGTCGTTTTTTCAGTGACAGCATTTGAAATCTGGTCCAGTGTTTTCCCGACCGCAATCTTTGCCGCTACGCGTGCAATCGGGTAACCGGTTGCCTTCGAAGCGAGAGCGGATGAGCGGCTTACACGGGGGTTCACTTCGATGACGTAGTACATCGATCCTTCATCGTCATATCCAGCACCCTCACCCACCGTTTCGGCGATCATCTTGGAGGGTCGATAAGCAAGTTGCACGTTGCAACCACCCTTGATGTTGAGACCTGAAATGATGTTCAGTGATGCCGTACGAAGACGTTGGTAGTCCTTGTCATTAAGCGTCTGGCTCGGGGCAACAACGATCGAATCGCCGGTGTGGGTTCCCATCGGATCGAGGTTCTCCATGTTGCATATGGTGATGACGTTTCCTTCACCGTCCCGCATCACTTCGTACTCGATCTCTTTCCAACCGAGTAGCGACTGCTCGATCAGAATCTGGCCGACCTTACTGGCAGCGATACCGCCTGTTGCGATCTTCCGTAGTTCCTCTTCGTTCTGAGCGATCCCGCCACCGGTTCCACCAAGTGTGTACGCAGGGCGAACAACAGCCGGATATCCAATTTTGCTACCGGCTTCGACTGCATCTTCAACCGTTTCTACGGCAAAAGACGGGAGTACCGGTTCACCGATTCGCGAAAGCAAGTCACGGAACTGCTTACGATCTTCAGCCATCTCGACTGAAGCCACAGACGTTCCAAGTACCTCCACGTTGTATTTATCGAGGATCCCCATCTTCTCGAGGTCGACCACGAGGTTGAGTCCAGTCTGCCCGCCCATCGTTCCGAGTACGCCGTCAGGACGTTCACGCTCAATAATACGTTCGAGCACGGGAACAGTAAGCGGCTCGATGTAAATATGGTCGGCCATGTCCTCATCGGTCATGATCGTCGCCGGATTCGAATTGACCAGCACGACCTCGACACCCTCTTCACGAAGGGATCGACAGGCCTGTGTCCCTGCATAATCGAATTCCGCTGCCTGCCCGATAATGATCGGGCCCGAGCCAATAACCAGTACCTTTTTAGGCATCTCAGCCGTCGCACCGCTCGTCAATCAACTCTCCTGTGCGCCGATGGCACTTCTACTTAGTCCTCCCTCGTGGGCAGGGAGTTAGAGGGTGGGTCAAACTGCTCACCCGTTCTACGCGTCGTTCAATCGCTATCCATAAATAGTCGCCCAGAAGCCTCGCTACTCGATTCCACCAACCGCTTCCGACATCTCTGAAAAAGTGTTATTGGCACCCACTCGAACCAAACTCACAAACCGATCGAACAAATACTCGCTGTCGTGCGGTCCGGGTGATGCCTCAGAGTGGTACTGGATCGTCATGATCGGCAAAACTCGGTGGCGTAGGCCTTCAACGGTCTGGTCGTTCAGGTTGATGTGGCTTACTACCATTTCGTCGGAAAGACCCGCAGGATCGACCGCGTACCCGTGGTTCTGGGCAGTGACATAAACGCGCCCCGTCTCAAGATCTTTAACCGGTTGATTTCCGCCCCGATGACCGAAGTGCAGCTTGACCGTGCTCGCGCGGTACGCGCGTGCAATGACCTGATGACCGAGGCCGATACCCATGATTGGCACTTTGCCGACGAG
>CAYTAO010000085.1:2460-9139 GCA_964435915.1 uncultured Dehalococcoidales bacterium | reverse complement strand
ATGAACTAATTTTCCTTTTGAGTGTCGGCAACACCTGGGGTCAGGCTGGCTCCGCTCCTGAGCACAGGTCGTCCAGCCGCTTCGTCGAGTTCTGCTGCCTCGAGGGCACGTTCGTTTTCGCGGATTTTGCTGGCGATCGCTTCGCCGGCACGCAACCAGGTTTTCCGGTTCTCGATCACGAACTTGTTCGACTCCCGCATGTCTTCGAGCATGCCGTTCACCTCGGGAATCACATACCGAGCAACCATGTCCCAGCTTTGCAATGTGTTCGCTCGGTTCGCCCAATCGTGAACAAACCCGATCACCGTGCCAAAACCGCCGGTGAGTTCCATCATTTGCCGAATCCGAGCAACAAGGTCATCTGGTGTCCCAATGACCGCTGTGCTTACATCTGAAAATGCGACGGCGTCGACCGCCTCATCGGGAGTCTTGTAGATCACTCCCTCGCCACCCCCCAGGGTTCCCACCGTGTACTCGTTGTTGTGGTGCATCAGTCCTTCCCGTGCCTGTTCTCTGGCAAGTTCTCTTGTCTCAGCGATGTGCCAGCTCAAAACGATTCGCCAATTCTTCCTGTCAACCGTGTTTCCATGCTTTTCCGCCGATTCTTCAGCGAAGCTCCACTGGGTTGGCAGCGCTCGTATGCCCTCTTTTGACATGGAACCGATCGATAAAATACCGGCTTCATGCTTACCTGCCAGCGTCATTCCGGAAGGACTGACAACAGACGCTACGGCAAATTCCATGTTTTTCTGTAATGGCTTGATCTGCAACTTGGCGTCGTTGAGCCTGAACCACTCCGATTCATAACTGAATCTTTCGTCCTCGGTGAACAGCTTACGGATGATCGTTATCGCTTCGTCTTGCCGATCTCGCTGCAACATGGGATCGATCCCCATTGTATGAGCGTCAGACGGAAGCGCGCCAGGACCAGAACCAAAGATCACTCGACCACGCGACTGGTGATCAAGTTGAACCATCCTTTGAGCGACCATGAAGGGGTGGTGATAGGGCAGCGAAACTACGCCTGTTCCAAGCATGATTCGGTTCGTCCGCTCGGCAGCCGCTGCCAGAAATATTTCTGGTGATGCGATAACTTCCCAGCCAGTCGAGTGGTGCTCACCGCACCAGAACTCGTCATAGCCAAGATATTCCAGGTGCTCTACTAACTTGAGATCGCTCTGCAGTTGCAACACCGGGTGTTCGCCTATCGGATGATGCGGCGCCAGAAACGCCCCAAATCGCAGATCTGCCATGTGCTTCTCTTTCGCTTACTTACGATCACTGCATGCCAGTAATTCCGGCCAATCCTATTCGATCCCAGACCCGGCGGCATTACTGTATTCGTTGCGCTACGTCTATTGCATTTTCTATAGCTCAGCCCTTGTGCGACAAGGACTACAAGATGTGGGCACAGTATTAGGACCCAGAGTACTCAGACGACTACTGTCACTCCTGCGGGAAAGAACGAGATACGACGTATGACAAACCTTTGTGCGGCTCGTGCTTCAAGAGTCAGGCCAAGATCAACACTAAGACCACGCGATCCATCCCGCCCTGGTTCCGAAAGAAGAAATCCGTATAAAGCCCGCCCTACTTATTAGTAGTTCGGCTCACGCCTACGTGAGTGTGGGGCTTTCAACACTCCGGTAGTCGCCAGCTAGTGCCTTGTTCTTTGAAATTGAAATACAGACTTTATCTGCGTTGTCCGAAGTCGTTCCAATCATTGAGGCTGACTGACTGGCAAGCATCTGTATTGACGGTTTTAGCCTGATCGACACTCGACGATAGACGCGTCCTAGGTCTGACGAGGTCGATATAGGATGAGGAGTTATAGATTTAAACCTGATTCGCTTGATAGCGTACGGATATGAAAATCACCGATGTAAAAATAATTTCGTTCAAAGCCAAATCTCGGTTTAGCCCAACCAAATGGGGTTATGGGGTTTGGGGTGAGGAGCACGACGAGGTTCAGCGGATTCTCAAGATCGAAACCGACGAAGGTGCCGAGGGATTTTTCACAGGGGACAATATGTACCTGGTGGCACCCTCGACGGAAGATATTGAGCAACTGGTGAAGCCGTTGTTGATCGGCGAAGACCCACTGGATCGAGAGCTTTTGTGGCAGTGGATGATGGGTCATCACGGGTTTTCTGAAGCGGTGATCGGAGCGGTGGACTGCGCTTTGTGGGATCTGGCAGGTCGGTCGGCGGGCGTTTCGGTTGCTCAGCTTTTGGGTGGCTATCGAGATAAGGTCAAAGCCTACGCTAGCTCTGCTCCGAACCTCGGATCACCCGAGGTCTACGCTGCCCACGCTGTCGAAATGAAGAAACGCGGCTACACCGCGTACAAGATCCACGCCAACATCTACTGGAACCCTGAAAAAGAGGAGCCCGCACCCGCCAAACCGGCGTTCCCGGAAACCGATCTCGAGATATGCCGGGCGGTCCGAGAGGCTGTCGGCAACGACATGGTACTGATGCTCGATCCGTACGGTATCTACACATTTGAGGAGTCTATGTACGTTGGTCGTGAGATCGAAAAGCTCGACTTCTACTGGCTCGAGCATCCGATGGACGAACGCAAGACCGAACCGTATCGCAAGCTGACAGAGGCGCTCGATATTGCCATTCTCGGTCCTGAAACGGAGCCCGGCAGCCTCTACTCCCGCGCCGAATGGGCGATGCAGCACGCTTCGGACATGGGGCGGATCGACACCAGCTTTGGCGGCATTACCGGCGTTCGAAAAGCGCTTGGGTTCTACGAATCGATCGGGATGCAGTGCGAGCTTGAGTACGTTGGATTCGCTAATTTGGCGTTGTTTGGCTCGACGTCCGAAGAGACTTGTGAATACTACGAGCGAGGCCTGCTGCGACCCGAAGAGGACTACGACTCCATAGTTCCACCCCACCTCAAGCAACCGTGTGATCCGATGGACGAAAACGGCTTCGTGAGCATCCCGCAGGGTCCGGGTCTCGGCTTCGAGTTCAACTGGGACTACGTGAGCGCCAACTTGGTCTAAGTTATTTTGACGGCGTCAAACAGGGTAGGTTACTGAGTTCTGACAGAGTCAATCCGTGTTGACCATGTGAAGGTCACTTCGACAAATAGAAGCCGACTTTGTACGAACCAGCACTTCGCCGGTTTGCGGAATCGGTCTGTTTGAAAACCATACAACCTTGACCCGATATTCCCGAAATACGATGTCACATGCCTGCTTTCCAAGTAGGAGGTAGCGGGTTCGATCCCCGCAGGCTCCACCAAACGTAAATCAAACTGAAGAAGTCCTCGTAGAAATACGAGGCTTTTCGCGTATTTGTTGTAATTTTGTTGTAACCGCACCAAATAAATGCCTATTTGAGGTCGCATGCAAAGGGTCGTCGATAGATGCACCGCCCTAATACGAATAGGTAGGTGGGTGTCAGGGTGCTGAGTCCAGTCACCACCACCACCACATACGATCTGTATCAGAGTGTCTCAGGAATGGCGGTTTGAGTTGGATAATGTCTTTTATCGCCTGGCTCGTCGCGCGCGTACTTGGGTGGCTTGGTGGTTATTGCAGTTTGGAAGGGGGCTATGCTGTGGAGATCGGGGTAATGAGTGTCGGTGGTACTCCCATGACGGATTAAAATCAAAACGAGAGGACGTAGTATGAGGCTATCTATCCCATGGATGCTTCAAGCAATTAGCTATATTGCGATAGCGATATTTCTTTTTAACGCCTATAAATCTAAGAGACAAAAATACATCAAATTTTTAGCCCTTTTCTTTCTAGTTTTTGGTCTCGTGGCGTTTCTTATTCTGGTTATTAGCGCAATTACTCAAATGTTATTTAGGTGAACGCAAAGTCGTAAACCACTCTCACATACACAGGACACAGGCGTGTACGGTTCGCGTGTGTGTACGTATGTTTAGGAATGTGGTTATACCAGTACGGAGAGTGTCGGATTCACTCGACATCTGTGATTGTCTCTCCACGCTTCTTCGTGACATGAATAAGACGAAGTGAGTTTGCTGACAGCGAGTTGTCAGCAAAGAGCATGCATAGTTCATCAAGGGTGTAAGGGGTGAATGCCATAGTTTCTAACATTTACCCTGGACTATTTATGGGGGCTGGTCAGCTATCCGACCAGAAACTACCGTTCCCGGACCAGCTTCTGCATCGAGCGCAGTTCGTGGTCGATGTTCCACCCGCCCCCGTAGTCGCTGTGGGAAACCTCGGCCACGTACACATCGCCGTAGGAGTCGACCGAGATCCCGTGCGGCGTAAAGAACCGCCCATGCTGCGAACCGTAACTTTCGATGCCCACTCGTGACAGCACTTCGCCTTTGGTGTTCATAACCGTCACACGTGGTCCGAGGTTTGTGCCCATGTGGTTTGAACCGATACCCGCGAAATACTCGCCGATATAAACAATATCCTCTTCGTGGCGCGTGTCGATGTAGATGGCAGCGGTGCGAGACATGTTGACGAACTGGGTCTGGAAGTCACCGTCCTGGTTGAACACCTGGATACGATGGTTCTCCCGATCCGCAACGTAAAGCAGCCCCTTACTATCGATGGCGATGTTGTGGACGATGTTGAACTGCCCTTCGTCGGTGCCCGACTCGCCCCAGCTGGAGATCAGCTCGCCTTCAGGACTGAATCTGTGGACCACTGCGTTCGTGTACCCGTCGGAAACAAAAAACTCTCCAGAGGTGGGATCGACCGCAACGTGAGTTGGGGCGTTAAACGGCTTTCCGCTCATGGGCGCAGACGTCTTGTTTGCCTCGCCGAGCGTCATTATCAGCTCGCCAGACGGGGTGAATTTTCTAATCGTGCTGTCCCCGTTATCGACCAGGAACACGTTTCCGTCCGGGTCGATCGATATGCCGTGCGGGCTCTTGAAAATTCCTTCGCCCCAGTTGTCGATCATGTTTCCGGCGGTGTCGAAGACGACTATCGCGCTGGTACCGCGGATGAACACCAAGACGCGATCCTGCTGGTCGACAGCAACCGCCGTCGCTTCATGGAATTTCCAGCCATCGGGCAGTATGCCCCAGTTTTCGCCTGTGACCGAGTAGCGATAATCCCCCTCGCCAAGCACCACTGATCCGGAAGGGCCGTCGGCCTCTTCGTGCGTCTTGCGGGGTAGTCCGTACTCTTCGAATTCAGTGTTCTCCGGCATCAGGGTCTCCTTGACCGCAACCTTACGCTCTTCATGGGTGACCGAGGCGTCTGGCTCTTCAATTTCTCGGAGCTTGCGCATGATCTGCTCCGGTCTGCGTCTTTTATTCTGGTATTTCTACCCCTTTAAGAACCAGAATTTCTAACATTTGTCCTCGTTTTTTTTGGGGGAGACAGGTCAAATTATTCACCCGATGCTAGCTTCAAATCTCCGGTTGATTCATTGTAATAGGCAATATATACGGCCTCAGAATCAGTAACGTACGTGCGCAACCGCGTGTTACACGGACGGGTGTGCGTGAGGGGGGCTGCCGCCTACTTGCGTGAAGTACCTGTGAAACAAATCCCGGGCGTTCACCGTCAAAAGTTATAACAGCTACGAATCAACATCCGATAAGTCGTAACAGCAAACAAAAAGCGACAAGGACAAAATGATGACCACAAATAAATTTCTAAGGCCTACTGTATGGCTACTTCTAGTTGCAATCGCAGTATTTTCGCTGGCGGCTGTCGCATGCACCAGTGATTCCAGTGATTCCAGTGAGAACGAGGGTATCAGCGACTCCGCGCTAGTAATTGGTGCGCCAGACAGTGTAGGTGGTAAAACGGCAGTTGGATCGGTCGGATCGGTTTCCGTATCGAACAGCGGTGTTATTGCGTCCGGCTTCGACGCACCAGCAGTGGAACCTGTCACATACGGTGCACCTGTTTCTTACGGCCAACCCTCATATGCAGCACAGAGTGACATAGCGAACTCTGGCATCTGGGTAACCGGACAGGCAACTCTCGAAATTCCGGCCGACGTGGCACAGGTTTCGATTGGTGTTGAGTCTCGGGAAACCACAGTTTCTGTCGCTCGCCAGAACGCCGCTGCTGTGATGGAAAAAGTTCTGAGCGCGATAAAAGAGAACGGTGTATCCGAAGACGACATCGTGACGACGAACTTCAACATCTACCCACAAACGATCTGGGTTGAAGTATCAGACACGCTGGGTCGACATAGTGAACCTCGTATTACCGGTTACACCGTGAGCAACACTGTTCAGATAACCGTTCGAGATATTGACAATCTGAGCTTGGTTGTCGACACAGCAGCGACTGCTGGTGGCGACCTGATCAGGATCAACTCGATCCAGTTCGCCGTCGACGATTCTTCAGCATTTGGAGCACAAATACGCCAACAGGCCGCAGCAGATGCTCTGGCAAAAGCCGATGTCTACGCCCGAGCGATGGGTGTAACACTTGGACAGCTTGTTTACCTGACCGAAATTGGCAGCGATGTGCCGATGGCGAGGAGTTTCCCGCAGGCTGAAATGGCGATGATGGACAGCGGATTCAAATCCATGCCAATATCGGCAGGCGACGTGAACCTCTCGGTCACCCTGCAGGCGGTGTTTGCAATCGCTGGCTAAATATTCGTAGATCTGTGTTGAACGTCAGCAAAAATGGGACATATTTCGGGCCTGAACTAAGAGAGAGAGAGAGATCGGCGGGGTTCAGCTCCCTAGTTGATCT
>CAYTAO010000085.1:591-2450 GCA_964435915.1 uncultured Dehalococcoidales bacterium | reverse complement strand
GCCTCCAGAACCAGTACCACTCGTTATGTAAGTCCGACGGCCTGTTTCAGCCTTATTGTCTCCGGTGCTACCTGATCATGCGAATTCCGCTGACAACAGCAGTTACAGTAGAGTTGCAGCAATTAACCTCGCACCAGCGAACAGGACCCTGACAATGAAAATCACGAGCATAGAAGCGGTGAAGATCGATTACCCTCCGGTGAATAATCCCACCAGGCCAAGACTACGCGAAGTGAGCGACCTGAACCCCGACCCGACTCCAATGGGCAAGTACCCTGCCTTTCGACAGTCACGCGAAACATGGCAGCCACCGGGAAGCAGGGACGTCGGCTGTGTGGTGACTGCCGAGGATGGAACTTGGGGTTTCGGCATGACCGATCTCGGGCGCACGACGGCGGCAATAATCGAGGACTGGTTTGCGCCAAAACTTGTCGGTGAGAGTGTATTGGCCACGGAAAAGATATACGACCTGATGGTCAGGATCGCCTCACCGGTATCGGCTCAGGGTGCTGTTGCCTACGCCACGAGCGCAGTCGATCTGGCTCTGTGGGATTTGAAAGGCAAGCTGTTTGAAAAGCCTGTATACGAGTTGTTAGGTGGACCGACCCATGAGCCCGAAAATATGCCGTTATATGCCACCGGCAACAACGTGGGATGGGCAAAGGAATTGGGATTCAACAATTTCAAGCGCGCATGCCGGTTTGGGGCACAAGAAGGAACGGATGGGCTCAATCGGAATGTAGAAGACATCGCGAGAACAAGGGAACTGATTGGCCCGGACTCCGACTTGATGCTGGACTGTTGGCTCAGCATGGACAGCGAATACGCTGTCCGCCTTGCTGAGCAACTGAGGCCTTACAACGTCCGCTGGCTCGAAGACTGCGTGATCGCTGACACAATCGACGAATGGGAAAGGATCAGAGAGCGTATTCCTTGGCAGGGTCTGGCAACCGGGGAGCATTGGTCCACGATTTACCCATTCTTTCATGCAGCCCGGCTAGGACTCGTGGACTTGTTGCAACCAGACGTTCTTTGGGTGGGTGGAATGACACCCTTGACCAAGATATGCGGCATTGCGGAAGCTGCCGGGATCACTGTTATTCCACACGGAAGCGGTGGAACACCCTACGGGCAACATGCCAGCTATGGTTTAACAGCGATACCGATGATTGAGTGCAGCGGACCAGTTATGACTCCTGAGGGCGTGCCTCTGGAGGAGAAGGACCGACTGCCAGGACAGCAAGTTCCAAAAGATGGAGTGCTGATGCCATCTCCTGAACCGGGCTTCGGTATCGAACTGAAACGGGAGTGGTTGCCGCCGTTCTTTGGTTGATGCCTCCACGACTAGATGCCAACAATCGTCATCCGTGACCAACGGGTCTTGCAACGGTGTTCCGATGTCGATCGAAGATATTTAAGTTAAGAAAAGAAACAAGGCAACCCTAAGCTAATGCGCTGTCAAGTTGCTTAAAAAATACAGGGTGCGCAGTTTGCGCACCCTGTAAAAAGCTATAACAGAAGCGATTTAGTCGCCATCTCCATTGATCATGATGATTCCTATAACGAGTATCACACTCCCCCAAACACCCTGAAGGACACCATTAATAAGCCCTCCAGTCTCTGTGTCAAGACCAATGGTCAAAACGGCTATCAGTCCAACCACAGCTAACGCGAGCAGTACCCAACCGAAATATTTACTTACCAAGCCACCGGCAGCAAGGCCGCCAGCAAGAGGTATTACCGTAAGCAACGCTATTATAGTCCCTGCTGTCTGGACTCCAAGGAACGACGCAGCGCCGCTGGTGTCCCCACCTGCTATTCCCATCGCCATTCCGGTTTGTACCGTAAAAATAGCCAAT
>CAYTAO010000085.1:0-581 GCA_964435915.1 uncultured Dehalococcoidales bacterium | reverse complement strand
CTGCACTTGCAACCCTCATACGCGCCAGAGCATTACCAGCTTCAGGAGTAATTCGAGTCAAGCCCAGAATCGATCGCGCATATAGAGCAACCCCGATAATACCTATAGTTAATCCGAGTTTGGCAGTCTCACCATTCTCTGCGATATCTGCCACAAGTCCCGAGTCATAAGAACCAAAAGGGGCAGTCAAACTGCCGCCAACTATAAAGAAAATGGGAGCAAGAATTAGCGACCACTTACCTACTGGGTCTAGCCCGGAACGGCCTGCACCTGTGATTAAAGACATACTTTATCTCCTTGTTTTAGATGATCGTTAAAGCTTGAACTAATACGATGCATCCACGGCATGTATTCGTTCACATCCCGACCCTCGCCCCGACCTTACCATATTCGATATTCCATAGTCGATATCAGGTGCTCGTGACCTGCCCCCGAATAAGTAGACCAGGGTAAATGTTAGAAACTCTGGTTCTTGAAAGGGGTAGAAGTCCCAAGAAAGAGACAGGATCTTACGGAAACTCCGAGCAATTGAAGTAGCTCTGGCAAAAGGCGATACAACTGCACGAGCAGTCAGACAGATA
>CAYTAO010000084.1:0-9188 GCA_964435915.1 uncultured Dehalococcoidales bacterium | reverse complement strand
AGACCCTGCCACGACGCATTTCCGGAAGCGATGCCATCGGCTCGACCGCATCGACAGCAGGGTTGTAACCCGTAAATACCAGCGCCGTCCTAACCTTGTCAATCGGGTGGGTCAGGTCGCGATTCCTGACCATCGCAAGCGCCATCGGGTAGTTGTCATCGATTACTAGCATCTAGAAATAGCCTTGTAGTTGCGATACGTAAATCGCACTATTCGCTGTCGAATGCCGACTCAGCGGTCTTCTGTTGCGGCAGCTCTAGGTGATCCTGAACTAGATTCAGGATCAACAGCCAAAACGAGATAACTTCTCGATTCAGCCGACACCAATCTTGCCATCATCAACCGACTTTAGAAAGAGGAAATCGCTGTTGCCTTGTGCAGCGCCCTTCCGCGGAGGTCGGGACGAGGACCACTATAGTTTACTGATCTATCACCGAACCGTCGGCGTGCAGCCTCGTCACCACCTCGCGTGGAACCTCGGGGCAGTTTTCAATCGCATCCGGCTTCAGCTCCATCCCAATTCCCGGTGCATCTGAAATCATCAGATAGCCATTGCCATCGTGCTGAGCCATGCCGGTCACCATGTCGATCTTCGGCGAAACATCCTCGCCGATCGGGTACTCCTGCAGTGCAAAGTTCGGAGCCGTGGCCGCGATCTGCAAGCACGCAGCAGTCGAAATCGGTGATAGCGGATTGTGCGGAACTACGCCCACGTGGCGCGCCTCTGCAAGTGCGGCGATCTTGCGTGCTCCCGAGATACCGCCAACAAGACAGACGTCGGGACGAATGTACTGCACGGCGTTGCGTGACAGTGCCATTTCGAACTCCCAGATCGACGAGAACCGTTCGCCGGTTGCGATCGGAATGTTGATCTTGTCGGCGACATAAGCCATCTCGTCGAAGTTATCGGGGGTCACCGGGTCCTCGAAGAAGTACGGGTGGAACTCCTCGATACCAAGTCCGAGCTGCACTGCCTCAGTCGGTGTCATGCGCCGGTGAATCTCAATACATAGATCAACACCTGTCCCGACCGCCTCCCGGTACCCGCGAACGGTCTCGATCGCATCGCCAATCTTGTCGGCGTGGGTTTTGAAATAAGGGATGTCTCGGTCTTCATCTAGGAACGGAGTCAGGTGTCCAACAGCTGTAAATCCCTGCTCCTTGGCATCGATAATTCCGGTCGTTAGCATCTCGGTCGTGTCGCCGAACACGTGATAGTAGACCCTTGCCTTGTCACGAACCTTTCCGCCCAGCAACTGGTGAACAGGCGTGTCGAAGTGCTTGCCCATGATGTCCCACAGCGCAATGTCGATCGCACTTAGCGCGCCCATGATCGCGGCACCCCTGAAGTGAGAGAAGCGGTACATGTACTGCCAGTGGTGCTCGATTCGAAGGGGGTCCTCGCCAACGAGATATCGTCCGAATTTTTCAATCGCCGAATAAGAAGCCTCCAAAAATCCCCAGGCTCCCGATTCACCAAGCCCGGTAATACCGGCATCGGTTTCGACCTGAACAAGTAGGTAGCGGTCCAGCATCAGTGGAGTAACTTTGGTAATTTTCATGAGAGAAGCAGCTTCGGTTTTTTTTGAGATCGGGGTTCAGGCTTCGAAAAGCCGGGCGAAATTGTTAATGTTTACTGTGGTGCGATAGTAAGCCTCGTAGAACTACTCCGCCATGGTGAACGGTGATTAGTTGATATCTCAGCAGTAAATGCCATCCTGATGGCGGTGTCGTAATTACACGTTTGCGAATGATCATCGTCGCAGACGTAATTCGCTGAATTCAATTCCCGAATAGATACGCCCAGACCCATCTTGAATATAGGGCTGCAAAACCTCTATTCGCGGTTCGAATCCGCCCGGCAGGTACCCGGCCGATCCACGTGGAAGATCCGCCCTTTGGCTGTACAGTAGGCGCTGGCGATTGTCGATCCATGAAAACGGATCCAAATTTCTGGTAATCCTCGAGGGTGAAGCATCGAACTCTGATAATGATCGCAACATATTCCTGAACGTAAACGGCAAAGGACCAAACCGCAGCTTCCCTACCGCCACACAAGCCCCCTCGATCAAGCCCGCCTGAACTCCTTTGAAAGAATCAGCGCAAGACCCGCCACCGGCGACCCAAGTAGCGCACTGATAACAAGTGCATCCTCGTTCCCGAGCCACTCAGCGACCGTCCCACCGAAGAGCCAGCCAAGTGGGGACATACCAATTGCGATCACATAAAGACTCATAACCCGACCTCGCATCCTGTCGACCGTCGCTTGCTGGAACATCGTGAGCACAGCCGTGACCCACGGCATCGAAATCAGACCCATCACGAACAGTGCGCCAAGACTCAAAGGCACGGATCGGGAGTAGCCGAATACAATCATTCCGGAGTCCCAGAAAATGCCCATGATGAACATCACGTAGGCATGTCGATGGTGAATGCCCCAAATCGACACGTACACCGCACCGATCAACGTACCTGCACCGAGCACGCCACCCATCAATCCGAAACCCGTCGGGCCAATCTTAAGTACGTCCTGAGCATAAACAGGCATCAAGGCAAAGATCGCCACGCCAAACAGGTTTTGCGCGATCACGAGCAGCGTTAGCCATAGCAACGGCGGAGTATCGCGTGCGTATCGTAGCCCTTCAATAAACTGGCTTGCGAACGATGGTTTCTGCTCAGACGCATTTGACTGAGGTCGCTCAGGTTCCAGAACACGAAGCAGCAGCATCAATCCAACTGCATTTCCACCAACCACCAGCCAAAAGACGGTGTGTGCGCCAGAAGCGGCGATCACGAAACCGACAATCACCGGGCCAAGCATCTCTCCGGTTGTTTGTGCGACCGAAAGTATTCCGTTGGCATGAACCAGCCGGTCCGATCGAACGATATCGGCGATCAAGGCGTAAAACGCCGGCCCGTAGATCGCTGCTCCAATTCCACCGAGCACTGAAACTACCATCATGTGCCACGCCACAAGTAGTTCAGACGAAATCAGAACCGCAGTAATGGCCGAGGACGCAGCGATTAGAGTTCCGGCACCGATCATCACGTTTCGCCGCCCCAGGCGATCGGATATCACCCCGCCAGCCAGTGCGAAGAACAGGATCGGTATCGCTCGAACACCCGCCACCAGCCCGACCCACAACTGCGACTGCGTAAGCTCAAACACAACCCATGAATTGGCTGTGCTGCGCATGAATATGCTCAGGTCAAACGCAGCCTGAGTGATGATCAGTGCTCGAAATTGCGCGTCGGCCAGTACACCGACCGCTTTTGGACGAAAATTCATCTACTTAAGGGCTGATACCAGATCTTCGAGAACCATAGCGACACCGTAATCGTTGTTAGAAGCGGTGCTGTATTTGGCCAGCGTCTTTATCTCCGGAACCGCGTTTTCGACTGCCACCGACCACCCGCAATCTCTGATCAGGTCGATGTCCACATAGTCGTCACCGAACGACAGAACATCGTCCAGTGAAATGCCTGCGCCTGAGAGCAGTTCGGCAACAGACCCCGACTTGCTTGCGCTTATCGGCACAACGTTTAGAAACTGCTCGCTGGCGGCTCGAAAAATAACAGTGTTGGCTGAGAGTTGATATTCCAGCGATCTCGCGAGTGATTCTAAATTCTTCATTAGGCCGTTCATCGATATTTTTGCCGGTCCGAGTTCTATTGCCTCTTCGAACGACACAACCATGGTGGGCGTAGCCCGGTTAAACGCCCATAGTTCATTTACATCATCTGAGTGATTGACTGCGAAACGAGTTCCATCGATCTCAAGTGTCATTCTTGCCCACGGAGCCATTTCGTGTGTCATCTCCCAACATCGCAAAGCATCGATAGGGTCGAGCGTGTGCTTGAGTGAACCTGTCAATCCCGCACGCCCGGTCGCGACAGTCCCGTTCATCTGAACCAGTGAAGTGATCTCCAGTATGTCGTCACCAACCAGAGTCGGCAGGACCCGCTCGGGGCGTGACGTCGCAATGATCAACGGCAATCCTAGTGTATGAACAGCGTGAAGCGCCGATCGAGTCCGATCGTCCAATCGAGCGCTCGAATTCAACGTGGTCTCGTCGAGATCGAGCGCGACTGCTTTCGGAGTGTGCGAACTGAAATCCGGCAGCTTCAAGAGTTTTCGCCCCCCTGATCGAACAGTCGTCGACTTTCCTGAAAAATTCAGATCATTTGAGACCTGAAGCAAGCCTAGCAATCAAACCCAGAGTGCTGAGCCCTCCTCCTACCCCCATATTCCTTCTCCTCTGGGGAGAAGGTTAGGTTGAGGGGGAATGCGAACGAACCAACTGCAGCCTCGAACCCGCTACCGCACCCTGCGAAGCCCCGGTGTAGAAATCAGCGCAATTGCCGACACCGTCAGACTTCCAGCGATTCCGATAAATAGAGTTGTTTGAATCCCGAACGCTTCGATCCCCGCGCCACCGATTAACCAACCAAGCTGATGCGTGAGGACAGTCATGAAATACAAGCTCATCACCCTGCCGCGCATTTCTTCCGAAGCGGTGGTTTGAAGTAATACCGGAACCGAAATCATCCACGAGGCGAACGCCAGCCCCATCAGGATCATCGCCATCCCCGAGAAAATAACGTTCGGGGCCAACGCGAACAGACCAGTCGCAACATTAAGCATGATCAGAGCGAACATCAGCAGATAACCCTTACGCACACGTTTGCTGAGTGCGAACAACACGACAGATCCGATGAGAGCGCCAACCCCGTTGAGGCCGAGTATTACCCCGTAACCGACTTCGCCCAGATTCAATACATCCTGGACTTTTACCGGAATCGCTGGCTGGCTCATACCAATAAAAAGTGCACCGGATCCAACGAAGATCAACGCACGAATCATCGGCATACGCCAGGCGTAGCCAACACCTTCCCGGATGTCCGAAAACATGTTTCTACCACTCGGAATCGGCACATGACGTGTGCGGACGCGGTAGATCATGATCGCCGAAAACACGTATAGCGCAGTCAGGGCGTAGAAAGTGGTGTCGAATCCCAGCAGCAGCAGTGCACCGCCAAGACTGGGACCGAGGATTGTCGCCGTCATGGATATTCCAGTGTTAAGGCTGGACGCCGACACAAGCCGGTCGCGACCAACGATGTCGACCACGAAAGCCTGACTCGTTGGATTGTGGAGTGCGAACATTGACCCGGTGATCAGCGAGATCGGTATCAAGTGCCACCACTCCAGAACATCCGCCGTTAGCAGTACCGCTGTCAACAGCGACATTGAGGCGATGATCACCTTGGTGCGCCATAGCAGTTGCCAACGTTCTGTCCGGTCGGCCAGCGCTCCACCAATCAACGAGATCGAGATGATCGCGATGCCGGGCATGGCGTTGACCAGTCCCATCAACATCGGAGAGTCCGTCCGTTCGAGGACGATCCAAGCCTGGCCCATGCTCCTGATCTGGAACCCGGCAAACGTGGCCAGATTAGCGAGTATCAACAACCGGTAGTCGTGACTCGTCAGAACGCTGAACGGTCCGTGTGCGGCCGACTCGGCTGTGGGATCTCCGTCGGGAGGGACTATCTCCGCTTCACTAGCAGTCTTCTCTGCCAGAGCAGTTTCCTTTGCGATTACTTACTTATGTGTATGAGATGAAAATTTGTGGAAGTAGTACGATCAAGAAAACATCCCCCGACGAGGTAATTCTATTCTTGATCACTGGTTCAGCACCTAGCGTTTGACCACGAATGGATCGAGCAATGTCTCGTTTATCTCAACGCCAATTCCGGGTCGATCAGGCAAAACAAATCCCCCGTCGGCGTACTTCCATGCAGTGTCAGATGCTTCCTCGAGTCGATCAGAGAGACCGCCCTGAAACTCCTGAAGGTAGTCCGGTGGGGCAACGGCCGCGCACTGCAATGTCGCAGCCTGGAACACTGAAACTCCGGTACCCATGTGAGGTGTCGTCAGGATTCCAGTCCGGGCTGCGATGTCCATCTGGTTCATGTAATCGGTGAAGCCGGTTCGGCCGATATCAGGCTGGTAAACGTCCAGAGCCCTTGGCTGCTGCACCCACGCCTCCATCTGGTAGCGCGACCTGAAATGCTCACCCAACGCAATCGGCGCGCCTGGCTTCGCAACGAGATCTTGATGTCCTATTAAGTCTTCAGGTTGCAGCGGGCATTCGAAGAAACGAACGTTTCGCTTGCCGTATTCCAGCTTGCCCAACTCGGCCGACTCGTACGAACACATCCACAGCGTGTCGACCATCCACTGCTCGAGACTCCCTGCACCCGCCATAAGCCCATCAAGCTCGGCTACTCCAGCTTCAATGTCGCCGGTCAAAAATATCTTGGCACCTTTCAGGCCGGTATCGATCCATGAATTCACGTGATCGATTCGTTCTTCGAGAGTCGACCTTCGAACGCCTGAAAGGTAGACGTCGAACTGTGTTCTCGGATTCGGGTCGAGCAGAGCCGCCACGGGCATCTGCTCACGCTTGCCGATGGCATCCCACACGGCAATATCAATAGCAGCCAGTGCGTCTAGCCAGAAACCCGACGAGTACCCTCGCCCTCGCTGTGAGTCATACAGGAAATCCCACAGTGCCCCCGGATTTTCGTACTCCTGGCCCTCGATCATCTGGGCCTGTATCCCGTTGATAATCAGGCACACCACCTCAGGGCCAATCCCAGCGTTCGCCTCACCCCATCCGACCGTACCGTCGGAAAGCGTGATTTTGACGAGTGGCGTTTCGATATAACGGGCGTAAACCGTCTGCCAGCCCTGCTTGAACTCGAATCGATCGGTGACACGATCACCCTCGTTCGCACGGTACGACTCCCAGTAGGAATCGGAGTTTTTGAACGCGATGTGTATCGCTTCGACGGACTTGATGCTGATGTTTGTATTGGCCGACATTAGTTATCCCGGCGTGACTGCTTGACGTGAAAATTACTTGCGAAAGTCTATCGCCGATATCCGTTCACTGGTGTGGAAATCAACCCGGTATTCAGGACCTGATCTGGCGCATTCTGAGAACAATAACGCCCGACAAAACCGCAATACCCGCCGCCACCAAATACGAAAAGCGGTACGCCTCGACGAACGAATCGCCATTCGACGATTGCTGCCATTTGAGAAGCGAAGTCATTAGCGCTATTGAGGCGACAGTACCAATCGTTTGCGACACGGTGAGTGCCGCAGAAGTGGCCCCGGCATGCTCACTCGGCGCACCGCGAAGCGTGAGTGCGTATACAGCCGCCTGGTGAATCCCGAATCCCAATCCAATAACCGAAGTAGCGATCACTACAGTCGCCATCGTCGGACTCGCACCAGCAGTTCCCACAAGCACAAGACCGACCGCCGTAAGGCCCGTGCCGAGTACCGTTATTGGCCGGTCGCCAAGTCGATCCGTTAGCCATCCGGCAAAACCCGACCCCGCAAAATTCATACTCGCCATCAGGGCAAGTAATACTCCTAGTGTCAATCCACTGCGCCCCATTACATCAGCGACATAAAACGGGAACAAGAACCACATTACAAACGATGCCACGGTTAACAACAGGTTTGACATCGCGCCGGCTTTGAACCCGACGAACGAGGTAAGTCCCTTTGGGAATATCGTGAACCTGCCGCTTTGTTTGCCCTTTGCAAATATGAACCCGAGAATGAGGGTTGCAGCAAAAAGAGCCAGCGGAAGGTGATGCAGCCAACCCTCGACTCGGGCAAACGATAATGCAAGAACGAAGATGAATAATGTAGCGAACAGCACCATCGACCCTGGTAGATCGAATCGTTCGTTAGCTCGCCCCGGCACGGTTTTCTCGAAATCAACGTTGAGCCAGACCACGGTGGCAATAAGAAGCGTAAGCCCGATAGGAATTCTCGCCCAGAAAATCGCTTCCCAGCCGATCTCCTGACCCAAAAGCCCACCCCCGAGCGTTCCGACGAACGTCCCGGCTCCCATCGCTGCCAGGGTCACGCCGAGTGCAGCGCCGCGTTTTCTCGGACCAATTGCTCGTGCCACCAGTGCCGGAGCGAGGGTGAACAGTATCGCCACCCCGATGCCCTGCGGAATTCTCAACAAAACGATCGGGGTCAGAGAATCCTGAAGTGAAATAAGACCCACCGCGACCGTGAATAACACGATGCCGGCCGCGAGAGGCCATTTGATGCCAAATTTATCGGCAATCCCACCCGCCACAAATCCCGTTCCACTGCGGGCACCGTGGTACATGATGATGATCATCTGCACACTGACAAGAGTCTCGCCAAGATCGGATCGGAATCTCGGTAGATTGACGTTTATCGAATAGTCCAGAGCACCCAGAAACAACGCGCCACTGCCGATTGCTATTGCCAGTATCTGTGTGAAGCGCGTTGGGCTTACATCCTGTGAATGAGTGCCACCTTCCGGCTGGTATGTGGAATCTGAACTCGTGATGGCTAGAGTCCGCCACCAACTGGTTCATCCAGTTCCGAACTATTTGCGCTAACTGTGATTTCTGTCATCAGTCCCAGATCTTCTCGACACGAGAGCTTTTTGCCACCAGTGGATTCGCGTAACTTTCATCGAAGTCAGTGTGCATTAACCCCGCCAATTATCGCACTAACCTGGGTCGCATCAACCACTACAGCATCGACCATACTTTTGCAGTTGTTGAACTCTTAACATCAGTCTTATGAGTATGTATATTTTCCTGAATTCACTTCACGGTTAACGTTGGATCAAGCTTAGTATTTCGTTCAAAATCTACATGTCAAAATAGAAGGAGCGGAGATTATCAATGGGACACAGTGTTATTTACTACGGTGAACACGATGGTGCTCGAACTTACCGCGCGCTGGAACTGGGTCCAGACGATCTCGACTGGGGGGTGGTTAGCCCCGAAGCGCCGGAGGAAGAGCAGGCAGGAGCGCTGGCCGACGCGGTTGCGATCATCACAAACGGTCTCTCGATAACAACTGAAATGCTTTCGGGAATGCCAAAAATGAAGCTGCTACAGGTCATGAGCGCCGGTTTCGACTCTCTCGACGTGCCAGCCATCAGGGAACTTGGCATAGAGGTATGCAACAACTCGCCAGCCATCGCCAGATCGGTAGCAGAACACACGATCAGCATGATGATGATGGTCTACAAGCGTCTGCCGCAGGGCATAGACGGCGTGAAGGCTGGTACGTGGCAGAAACCAGCCAAGTCGGGCGACTTTGGCAA
>CAYTAO010000083.1:0-9849 GCA_964435915.1 uncultured Dehalococcoidales bacterium | reverse complement strand
CATTGCTAGGCTGGAGTCACCCACATCAGACAAATCAGCGGTCGACAGGTGCGGAGCGGAAATCATCACTCGCCTGAGAGAAATTGGGGCCGAGGTTGAACTGATTCCGAACGATAGGGTCGGCAACCACATTCGAGCCACCGTAGGTGATGGCTCCACGCAGCTCTTGATGTTGGGGCACTGGCAAGGACGTCGACATCGCGCATTGTTTTTCGTAATCCACCATTTAGTTCAAGACGCAGACTGTGCGCTTCTGCATATTCGACACCGGTGTGCGCTGTTCCAATTTTAAGCCAGGCACGCAAAAAAACACCATATTCATCAGCCTGGGATGGGTAAGTTCCAATATGTGCGGCGGCCGCTTCACTTGTGCAAATCACCGGGTAGGCTTCAACTGCTTCTCGGAGGATTTCGGGCATTTTCACGGGGACGATGTTCGCTCCGAGACCTTCCATCACCTTCATGGCGTCTTCGATGGCCTGTGAGTAGGACGGTTCCAGATCGACAGTTGAGTAACCGTCATCCCAACCGATCTTCAATCCCTTGACACCTTTTCCGACTGACGAGAGCATGTCGGGTACCCCGTGCGGAAGAGAGGTCGGATCGTTGGGATCGGTGCCTGCTATGACCTGTAAAACTATACCAGCGTCCTTTGCTGAGCGCGTGAGCGGACCCACGTGGTCGAGAGACTGGGCGAGGTCCATTACCCCGTGCCGACTCACTCGACCCCACGTTGGCTTCAGCCCCACAGTGCCGCAAACAGCCGAAGGATGTCTTATCGACCCTCCAGTATCGCTGCCTAACGTGGCAAAGGCCATACCAGCCGCAGTTGCTACGCCCGATCCACTTGATGAACCTCCGGTGAAGTGCGATTCCTTCCACGGATTGTCCGGCAACTGAAGCTTCGGGTTGTAACCACCCATCGCCCCTTCAGTCATATTTAGTTTGCCCAGCAGCACCGATCCAGCCTCACGGAGCTTGATAACCACTGTCGAATCACTTTCCGGGATGTTGTCAGCGAATACCGCAGATCCGCCCATCGTCCTGATTCCCGCGGTGGCACACAGATCTTTGACAGCGATCGGAATACCGTGAAGTTTTCCGCGGTAATAGCCTTCGCCGATCTCTTTCTCAACCTGTTGGGCCTGCTCCATCGCAAGATCTGCTGTAACTGTGGCGTACGCCTTGAGCCTTCCGTCGAGCTGTTCGATACGGGCGAGTTGCGACTGCGTGAGTTCAACCGGTGAAATTTCACCCGATTCGATCAACGGAGCGAGTTCCGAAATCGTCTTGTAATGCATATATTTCTATATCCGCTCTTTGGGAGTCGTTGTAACTGGGATCAACGAAAGTTATGTATCGACCGGGAGTTTACCGCTATTAATTCCCATGATGTGGGCTTGCCATGTGCTGGACCAGCTACTGAGGCTTTGGTAGTTCTCGTCTCGGGCCCAACCTGGCGGCTATCACGGGGCCACCTCCGTGGTTATGTCGAGTTATTGTTTGCAGGTTCGGCCTGAGCTTGAATCCCGGGTTCTCCCAGTCCTCTACTTCACAACGCTTCGCCCACTCGTTATAGAACCGAATCATCGCATCGGCGCGTTTTCTCTCCCCGTCTATGAGATCGTTCAGTTCGGTACGATCATCACGGATGTTGTACAACTCCCAGACCGCCTTCGAGTCCGGATCGGACGGATCACCAATCTCGCTAACAAGTTTCCAATCGCCCATTCGTACCGCCCGGTTACCCTCGTGCTCCCACCCAATCGGCCTTTCACGCTCCCAGTTCTCACCCTTTAGAACACTGGAAAATGACTCGCCCTCGGCAGGTTTAATGTCGTTGCCGTTGAATGTACCCGGGTAGGCAGCACCTGCGATATCGAGCAGTGTCGCGTTTATATCGATGAGGTGTGCGGGATTGTTGAAAACCGAGCCTTTGTCGGCGACCCCATCGGGCCAGCTAATAATGAATGGAGTCGATATTCCACCCTCGTGCGTGTAATGCTTGAACAGCCTGAACGGCGTGTTGTTCACGTTGGCCCAGGCAATGTCGACACTGGCGAAAGTGTCAGGTGGTCCAGGGTCGATGGAAGGTGAATTTCCGGTGCGAACAACCCGTCCATCGATAGTAGGATAGTTGTACCGAGAAGGATCGGGAGCTGGTGAGTCCTCAGCCAGAAACTCCGCACATCCTCCGTTATCGGCAAGGAAAACAACGACAGTGTTATCGGCTTCTCCTGATTCCTCGATCTTTTTCATCAGCTGGCCGATTCCCCGGTCGACCTGTTCTACCTGTGCGGAATACACCGCCATTTGAAGGTCTCTCCACTCCTGGTCGGGTGTTTCATCCCATGCAGCAACTCCTGCATCACGAGGCGATATCTTCCAGTCCGGATCCACAATCCCGAGTCCTCGCTGCGACTCATGCCGGTTCAGGCGTGTCTCGTCCCAGCCCTTCATATACTTACCGCGGTACTGTTCAATGTCCTCAGGCCAGGCATGAAGAGGCCAGTGAGGTGCGGTGAATGCCATGTACAGGAAAAATGGTTCATCTCGGTGAATGGCATCGTCAACAAACTGGGTGGCCTTCGACGATATGGCATCGGTGAAGTGATAATCGGTCGTTTCGATACTGATGCGAGTTGTGTCGTCCATCAGCATGTTCGGGTTGTAGTAGCTTCCACCTCCCGAAAGAATTCCGTAGAACCGGTCGAATCCACGGCCCATGGGTGAGGGGTAGCCTGGCATGTCCGGATGCCAGGCTTCTGGTAGATTCCCCTGCTCGCCTCCAACGTGCCACTTCCCGGCCATCAACGTTCGGTATCCAGATGACTTCAGGACTTCTGCAATCGTCACGCAGTTGTCATTTAGGTACCCTTGGTACGCGGGTACACCAAGATCATTGATCATGTGCCCGATTCCGGCCTGTTGGGGGTTCAACCCTGTGAGCAAAGCAGCACGAGAAGGACAGCAGCGCGCCGAGTTGTACATCTGGGTAAAGCGAACACCCTGTCCAGTCAGCTTGTCGAGGTTCGGGGTGCGGATCTCAGAGCCGTAGCAGGCAAGATCAGACCAACCCAGATCGTCTGCCATTATCAAGACTATGTTCGGTCGCTTGTGCGGGTTGTTCTGGATCTTCGCTGATCGGTCTGCGGGTTTGGATTGAGTCATATGGGTTGGCAATCGTACTTTGAATTTCAACACTGTACGAGCGCATCGAACAATGGGTCGAAATTTTACTGTTGCCCGGTGGACCACACACCCGAACTGCTCAAGGGCTGTGCTAAGTTCGCCTCTGGCAAATACTATTGGGAGTTCGATGCCAGTAAAGCGTGGGAGAGTATTCGTTGGTTCAGAAGTTTGACTGCATAGTCATTGGTATAGGTGGAATGGGCAGCGCAACTGTCCACAATCTCGCAAAGCGCGGTCAGAAAGTACTGGGACTCGAGCAGTTCGACATTCCCCACGCCGAGGGCTCCTCACATGGCGTCAACCGGATCATCAGGCTTGCTTACTACGAACACCCCTCATACGTACCGCTTCTGCGGCGCGCATATGAAATGTGGTCGGAAATAGAAACCGTCGCTGATGAACAAATCCTCTACAAAACCGGGTCGATAGATACCGCCCCGTCGGGCCACGAGGTGTTTGAGGGTTCCCTCGAATCATGCCTCGTCCACGATCTGCCTCATGAGGTTCTTGACCATAAGCAGATGAACGACCGCTTCCCGGGATACCAGATGCCACTCGGCCACATGGGACTCCTGCAACAGGATGGAGGGTTCGTGCTTTCCGAACGTTCCATAGTCGCGTACGTAAACGCTGCGATAGCTGAAGGTGCTGAGATACACGCCCGTGAATCGGTGGTGAAGTGGGAATCCGAAGGCGAAGGTGTTCGAATATTCACAGATCGCGGGGAGTACACGGCTGACCGACTCGTGATCACAGCCGGGGCATGGGCATCCAGCATGGTTCCATTCTTGGAAAAACTCGCTATCCCTGAACGACAGGTTCTGGTTTGGCTCCAACCCGAAGATCAGTCGTTGTTCACTCCGGACGTATTCCCGGTCTTCAACGCCTATTTCGAAGAGGGCAGGTACTACGGATTCCCCGTATTCGGTATCCCTGGCTTCAAGATCGGTCGATACCACCATCTGGAAGAGATTGTCGATCCTGATATCAATGACAGTGCGGTGACGGAAGAGGATGAAGAGATACTACGCATTGCGGTTGCGAAGTACTTCCCTAAGGCGAACGGAACGGTGATGACGCTCAAGACCTGCATGTTTACCAACACCCCTGACGAACATTTCATCATCGATCTGGTCCCCGGCTTTCCGCAGGTGTCTGTAGCAGCCGGGTTCTCAGGCCATGGATTCAAGTTTGCGAGTGTCGTCGGTGAGATACTTGGCGATCTTGCACTGGATGGCAAAACGAGTCACGACATCAATCTGCTAAGAATCGACCGATTCTAAGTACTCGACTTTCTAGTACTGAAGCTTTTTATCAACCATGTTGATCAACGGCTGACCCGAAACATAACGTCGAAGATTCTCGGCAAATATGTCAACCGTCCGCACGTCCAGCAGTTCCTGCTCGGAGTTACCAGCGATGTGCGGCGTGATGATCACGTTCGGCAGGTCCCATAGCTCGTTGTCTACAGGCAACGGCTCGACGATAGTTGTATCGAGACCCGCACCAGCGATCCGCCCTGATTTCAGAGCGGCTACGAGGGCTTTGTGCTCAACCAGTCGACCTCGTGAAGTGACCACGAGCCGAGCCGACGGTTTCATCAGCGCCAGTTCAGCTTCACCAATCATGTTTTCATTGTGAGGCGTGTAGGGAGCAGTGACTACAACATAGTCTGAGTGCTCCAACAAATCGTTCAGCTTGGAGCGCCCCCAAACCTCTTCAACAGTAGGATCGCCATCGACGGGTTGCTCATCGACGGCTATAACTTTCATACCGAAGGCTTTTGCTCGCCAACCAATCTCACGACCCGACATGCCGAATCCGATGATTCCGCAGGTCTTGTTGCCGAGATGCTCGACTACTTCCAGAGCGCCATTTTGGTCCCAACGATGTTCTGACTTATCTGCCCAGAATCTAGGCAACTGGCGAGCAAGAGCCAGCATCAGCGTCATGCCGTGTTCGCCGATCATTGGCGCGCCTGCACCACGCGCGTTCATAACTTCGACCTCTGTATCAACGATATTCGGCAACGCATTGAACAGCCCCTCCATCCCGGCATCAAGAGTCTGAATCCACCTCAAGTTCTTCGCAAGGGCGAACTGTTCAGCTGTCAGGTAACCGAAAACTATCTCTGCCGATTCGATTTCGCTCAGTATCGTCTCATTCGTGAATGCCTCGACCAGATCGATATCTGGATGTTCTTCACGGATCGCAGGGTAATAGGGAATGCCAAACTCGGCGAGAAGAAGTGCTTTCATATTTTCCTATCGAGTCGAGTTAGAGGGTTTTCAGTACAGCGATAGCCGTTTCGACGAGTGTCTCACCGGCCTCGGGAGCGTACGGGCTTGTCGTAGTTCCGTAGTAGCGGCGATAACTCTTCATATCAACGATTTCAGTCACTGGGATGTCTTTGATCTCCTCGTGCGGCTGGCGTGTCGAGATGTACCCGATATATTCGTCGCAGTAGCTTGCAACCCACGGTCGATCCCCGGGATATCCATCTTTGATCGCCGTTCCGAGCTCGTTGAACAGTTCACCGGCATGCGCCGAAATCAGGGTGTGTCCAATACGGAACCCCCTGATGGACACCGAAACTGCTGGCTGATTCTGATTTTTGGCCAGACCGAGTTCGTTGTGACCCAGCCCGTAAATTTCGGGGTGACGCTCGGCACTGTTTGCCGTAGTGGTGCCGGGTAACCACGTTTCTCCCCAATAAACAGGCAGCACCTCGATCAGGTGGTCCCGGTTCGCAATGGCTTCGTCAACGGTCCAGTTCACCTGATGGCGTGGTAATTTTGCCGGCGCCAGTGCTACTCCGATGGGTACTTTGGACGAAGTTGTGACTTTCGCCGTCAAGTTAAGTGCCTCGCCTGCCAGGGCTTGCCCAAGAAGTGCAGAGTCCTCGTGGGAGTGGAGATGCTCCGAAGCATTGTTACCGAACCACCAGTCGAATGGGCAAATGTCGCCCGCTGCACCCTGCACGTACAGGGCAACAGATCCCGGAGCTTGTACTTCAATATAAGCCGACATTTCTCCGGCGAAATCGCCCGACCATTCAAGGTGTTGACCACCGTCAGCAACGCCATGACAAGCAAAGTTCACGAGATGGGCAACCGGATTTCCTTCGTCGTCGGTGACGTAAATAAGTCCAACCTCGGTGTCGATCGGCTTATCCGGATACTGTCGATTCACTGTCCAGTTTTCGAACGACCCAAGGCCGGAACCTACCTTTACCTGAACCATGTGGCTCGCAGCGTCGAGCACGCAACCTGCCACCTGATCGGCAAGCCACGTCGTCCATGTCATCCACTCTCTCTGGAGTGACACAATCGTGTCTGGGGAAGTGTGATTGTGCGTGAAATTCAGCAAAATATTATCGACTGGTATGCCGACAAGCTGGAGAACTCTTCCCTTGATCGCCTGAACAGTCTCTGAGGTAAGTCCTGCTATCTCTAGGGAGATAACGGACAATGTCAAACCGCCGTTTTCGAACACCACGGCTCGGGCGTGAATATCCCTGTGAACGCCCTTAGCGATTCCCTGTCGAAGTCCCCAGTTGCCCATCGGGTAACCGACCGGAGGTGTGATAACTGTTTTAGCAGCGCCACTTAGAGTGCGATCTGTCGATGGGCTGGCCAATTCTGTTTATTACCAGTTCTTGAAAGTGCCAGGACTTGTCTGGCGAGCCATCTGAATCTGTACTCCGTCGGGATCGTAACTGTTTGAAATCGTTCTACCAGACTGCTGATTCTCAAATGGTTCAAACAGGAAATCGACGCCGCCAATAAATTCGATCTCCCTTTGGGCATCGATCGGATCATCTACCAGGAATGCCAGGTGATCCACACCCAGAGTCTGTCCTTCTTGCTGTTTGTGTAGTTCGATTCGCACCGGGCGATCATTGTCACCGTTCCACAAGAACACTGTCTCGCCATCATCAACTGTGCCCTCTGGGTGCATTCCGAATTTTCGGTAATACTCGATCGAGTGCTTGAGATCGCTCACTATGATGTCGATGTGGTCGACTCCGAGAAATTTCATTACAGACTCCATATCAAAGATAAACACGAAAATTCCGTGCGATTTTATGCCTGCTACTCGTTGTGCGCCATCAGTGCTATCCTGCCGCAAGCCAGTAATTCCAACTTCTGTCAATCTAGAAGTCAGTTTGCACGCATGCCCATACACCAAAACTAAGGACGCGAAAATGCATCTACTTGAAGTAAACAACCCAGTTGCAGTGCAGCGCGGGGTGCTTAACGCCATCGGTGCTAGTAACCGCCCGGACTCGCTCGACGATAAGACCGTCGGCCTGATCTGGAGTGGCACGCACGGCGGAGATATCGCACTGAAGCGGGCCGGGGAGATGCTGCAAGATCGGTTCGACAATGTAAGCGTCAACTTCTACACAGGTGGCAACTACCCGACACCACCCGAGATCGTGCAGCAAGCGGGGAAGGAGTGTGACGTCATAATCGGCGCCACAGCCGACTGAGGGACCTGCGCATCGTGGATGATCCACGACATGATTGTGGTCGAGAAGATGGGCAAACCCGGTGTTGCCATAGTCTCAGGCCGGTTCGATAGTGATGCAGCAGCAAGCTCTCGAGCGTTTGGAATGCCCGATCTCCAGTGGATCGTAGTTCCGCATATTTATCGAAACCTCGATCCTGAAACCTGTCGTACCCAGACCGAAGACGCAATCGACGATTTAATCAGCTCATTGACCTCGTCAATTGACGCTCGCGAACAGGTTGAGGCTGTCGACACGCGAAGATATGAAGGCGAGGACAGGTACGATTCGATTTTGAAGATGAACGAGGAGTTCATCAACGAAGATCTCGGCGACGGTCTGTTCCTGCACCCGGCAACGTCCGTAGCGATTGCCGAAATGCTGACCGGCACAAACCTTCCCCCTGATCACGTCGTTTGCGACATGCCACCAGGATTTGGAGTGGCAACGGTAGAAAAAATTGCTATCAACTCGGTCATGGCCGGTGCGAAGCCCGAGCATCTACCTGTTGTAATCGCGGCTGTGAAGGCTCTGTCGAAACTTGGCGGAGACGGCGGAAAGTCGCTCCTGATGTCGACACGCCCGCAGGCACCACTGTTGATCGTAAATGGACCTGTGACCAATCGGCTAGGTCTTAATCCGGGCTCCGCGCTCGGACCCGGACGAGACAACCTGATCAATACGCTGATTGGCCGTGCGTTCGCGCTGTGTTTCCGCAATATCGGTCACTGGTATCTGAACAAGATGGATATGGACACTATAGGAACTTCTCGAAAGTTCATTCAGTGCATCTCAGAAAACGAAGACGCGAGCCCGTGGCAGCCGTTCAGCGTTGATCAAGGCTTCTCCTCTGACGAGTCCACGGTCAGTGTCTTCGTTACCGACGGTGAGCTTGATGTTCAAGATCAGGGAAATCACACAGCTAAAGGATTATTGAAAAACCTCGCCTATGGATCCACATTTGGAACTATGAGCCTGCAGAGTCCAAATAGCGGCCAGCAACGATTAATTCTCATGCCTCCTGACGTTGCGAGACCTGTCGGAAATCAAGGCTTTTCGAAGCAGGGTGCCAAAGAGTTCATCCACGAACATGCTCGAGGATCCGTTGGGAAACTGATGCATTACATGCCTCTCGAAGGTGAGGCACGTGTTCACGATCACTGGAAATGGCTTGAAAACCTGACAGAAGAACAACTTCTGGAAATTACGGTACCAATCATGAACACCCCCGAGGACTGTTACATACTTGTTGTTGGTGCCGACAGGGCTAAGACCTCGGTCTTTCCCTCTGGACCAGCGCCTGTCACCGAGGGAATCGACCAGTACATGCCTTAGATCGAGTCCGAGATCACTGCTTAAACTAAGTCGAAATAAGACCCGGTTAGTGATAGCCGGGTCTTTTCGCGACCTTTGTCGTATTTACTGAGCGGATGAATGGGTGAAATCGCAGTACAGCAACAGGAACTGTAACGGGTCAACCAGATCAAAAGCCAGATAAAAACCACCGTCTCTCACGAACGGGAAACACCGCTAACAAGCATGGCCGCTTTTATTGACATTTTTTCAATAAATCCCCTGAGTAATCTTGTCCGGCGGCAACTCGATCAGTTGGGAGTACTGAGGCGAAACGGAACTCGAATCGGATTCGATATTCCACGCGTGGTAGGCGGCATCGAACAGGCCGAATGAAAAGGATTTCCCAGTAGTCGCACCAGAGTTTATATATACAAATCTCACGTGTCTGATAGTGGGCGTATACTCCCCGCGTTCTTAAAATCGATATGCGTTTAGCAAACACAATTGCTAGTGAAATAATTTCGGTTTACAAGCGGATGAGGTCAGGCTCACGAGTTCTTCAGTAACAAACCCCAATCCTATTCAAACAGAACGACAACGACGGAGCGTCCGCGCTAGGCTGACTGAAAGCGGTCCCACCGGCACCGCTGTCGTACGACGAATATTTGATCTCACATGGGTATATCGCTGGCATATGCTGACAGCCTGTTTCTTTGCGAGCATCACCGCTGCGATTTCTGTCCTGATTCCTAAGTTCCTTGGCCAAGGAGTCGACGAAGCGTTTACGCTCTTCAATCAGGGTAACTATGAGAGTGATGAAATCCGCTCTATGCTGCTGAATACAGCCG
>CAYTAO010000082.1:7125-9875 GCA_964435915.1 uncultured Dehalococcoidales bacterium | reverse complement strand
GTTTTCCTTACAGTAGCACTGACGCCTACGTCGGCCTCCGCGTCGGAATGGTGGGCGGCTGCCGCCTTGAGTTGTTTGGGGGGTTGTCATTTTTTTCCTCGCGGAATGGTCAGCGGGATCATTCTTTTATGGCGACTTGCCAAACGTATCCCACATGGAAACTGCTACCAGGGCAGTTCCTCCACGTCTTCTGATGGGTTATCTGCGGCGGGACCTGCCGAGTAAGATCGGGCATCCGGTGGAGCACCGGAGTCCGGTGATTCACCACCGGGAGCATCAAGGAAAACAACCTTGAACGCTCGTACCTCCAGCGAAGTACGGGCTTCGCCTGAGTTGCTCTTGTACTGACTAGTCGACAATCGACCCTCTACGAAAACCCGGCGCCCTTTTGCCAGATACTGATTTACCGATTCTGCCTGGTGTTCCCAGGCTGTAACCGTGAACCACTCTGTATCCTCGGTCCAGTCGCCATTCGAATCTCGCCTGTTATTGCTAACAGCTAGTCGGAAGTTAGTGACCGGCGTTCCACTCGATGTATAACGCATCTCGGGGTCGGTACCTGCCCGGCCTATAAGGAGTATCTGGTTAAGACTCAATTGATATTCGTCCGTGTCTGTTTTGTACGCCAGACTCTACTCGGCTATCTCTTCGACACTAACCGGTTTGATTTCGTCTCGAACGAGGAGATGTCGAATAACCGACTGGTCTGCATCAAGAGCTCGATCAAGTTCTAGTGCCTTACTACCGTCGATTTCGAAGTTGGCTTGGAGGTAGTAACCCTCAGTGTTCTTCTGAATCGGGTAGGCGAGTGTTCGCTTGCCCCAGACATCAGTACCCGACACTTCACCACCTGTGTCGGTAATTAGCAAAGTGATTTTTTCTACAGACGCGGCACCCTGCTCTTCATCAGCTTCACCACCGAGTATCCAAACTAATTCGTACTTTCTCAACGATCCACCGTGTTCTTCTAAATTAGAGCGTAACCGATTCAGTCTATCACGCGATTACGACCCGTCGGCCCTATTTTCAGGGATGCATTCGCTAGTTCTAAGCCAGTTGTCGCAATATCGCCGTTAAATAGCTTAGAAACTCAGGCCCGGAACCGGGAATTTCGAAGCAAAAGTAGCAACCTCAGCACCCAGTTTTGCGAGCCCCGTCTCATCGTCGTGGATCTTCAGTGCTTCCAAAATATATCCGGCGACGTTCTCCATATCTGAGACATCGAATCCTCTTGAGGTCAGGGCGGGAGTACCGATACGAATTCCAGATGTGACCATAGGGGGTTCAGGGTCGAACGGAATACCGTTCTTGTTCACTACCAGACCTGCAGCGATTAGCGCCGCTTCCGCATCACGACCTGTAAGCCCGATCGGTCGGGTGTCGACGAGCATCATGTGGTTTTCGGTGCCGCCCGAGACGATTCGCAATCCACCTGCTGTCAGACCACTGGCGAGCGATGCGGCATTCTGGACAATCCGATTGGCGTAGTTTTTGAACTCGGGTTGCATCGCCTCTCGGTAGGCAATGGCCTTCCCTGCAATCACGTGTTCCATCGGTCCGCCCTGCATGTTTGGGAATACTGCGGAGTTGTATTTGCGTCTGTGTTCTTTCTTCAAAAGGGCCATTGCGCCACGAGGACCGCGCAGGGTTTTATGAGTGGTACTGGTAATGATGTCGGCGTATTCGACGGGTGACGGGTGAGCCCCACCGGCGATCAGTCCGGCGATGTGGGCCATGTCGACCAACAGAGCGGCTCCGATTGAGTCGGCGATCTCGCGGAATCGCTTGAAGTCGATTGACATCGAATATGCGGTGTAGCCAGCGATTATGATCGCAGGTTTGAACTCTTCAGCCTGTTTCTGTACAGCGTCGTAGTCGATAGCCTCGGTATCTGGGTCTACACCGTAGTGACCGAATTCGTAGAGCTTGCCAGAGAAGTTGACCGGAGATCCGTGCGTCAGGTGGCCACCGTGGTCGAGCGACATCGCCATGATCTTTTCGCCGGGATTCGCCAGCGCGAAGAATGCTGCCATGTTTGCTTGAGAGCCTGAGTGGGGCTGCACGTTTGCGGCTTCAGCGCCGAACAGTTCTTTTGCACGGTCGATAGCGAGCTGCTCGCTGACATCGACGTTTTCGCACCCGGCGTAGTAACGACGTCCCGGGTAGCCTTCAGCGTACTTGTTGGTGAGTATCGATCCGGTAGCTTCGAGAACTGCTGCACTTGTGTAGTTTTCGGATGCGATCATTACCAGTTGATCTCGTTGACGTCGCTTCTCGTTCTCAATTACCTGCGCGATTTCAGGATCAAAGGTGGCAACTGCCGACATGGGATCTCCGATACAGAGGTGGTCGATGATCGAGCACCGAAACTCTGTCTACTTCTTGAGCGGTGGTTAGATGAATCTGGAACCCGTGTTCAAGGCTCAGATTCAAGACGAAAATGAATTCTATATCCGGCACCAAATATTCGCCTCATGTTCCGGCAAATTCACTGGGTAAACTTATTCACTGGTTATGATGTGTTACCTCAACTGCGCACATGCGGCATTTGGGCGACACAATTACTGTTTACGATCAGGAGAATTCATGCCCTACCCTTTTTCGACACCCAACCCGGTGACGAAATACGATGTTATTGACGAGATTCCAGAGCGAGCAATGGTGATATACGCTCACCCTGATGATGCCGAGATTGGTGCAGGGGCCACGGCAGCTCTCAGGGCCGCTCAAGGGTGCGAGATAACTTATCT
>CAYTAO010000082.1:0-7115 GCA_964435915.1 uncultured Dehalococcoidales bacterium | reverse complement strand
ACAGGCAGCAGTGGCAGCAACGACAATGAGATGACATCGGATCGGATCGTGGAGATTAGAGCGGTTGAACAGCGCGCAGCAGCCGATGTAATTGGCATTGGCGACATCGTCGTGCTGGATCACCCTGACGGAGAGCTTGAAGCTGACCGCGCGTTTCTTGGTGAAGTAGTTCATGCGATCAGAAAGTACCGACCTGAAGTGGTTTTCGCACACGACCAGCACCGTTTCAGCGGGTTTCAACACAGAGATCATCGCCACGTTGGCATTATCGTTCAAGATGCGATCTATCCATATGCCCGTGACCATCTACACTTCCCAGAGCAACTTGTGAACCGCGTCGAGCCCTACAAGGTGAAACACTTGCTCTTCTGGGGTAGCGATCATCCCGATGCTATTGTCGACGTCTCAGATTCGGTAGATACGAAGATCAACGCACTTGCGAAGCATGAAAGCCAGCTTCCGGGTCTGTCATTTGGTTCGGATATAGATATGCGGATACGATCCCGACACACCGAGACTGCTAAGGGCTACGGCTTTCTATACGGTGAAACTTTCCGACGATTAACTGCTCGCACGTAGAAAAGGGCGATTGACTAGTTGGCTCGAGTCGATATCCACGCACACATACTGCCGGGCTTGGACGATGGTCCGGTCACGGTCGAAGAGAGCCTAGAAATGGCTCACCTAGCAGCGCGTGATGGGACGGATGTGATCGTGGCAACGCCTCACTACCGAGACATGGAGCTGGAACATCAGTCTGGAAGAACCGTACGAGAGTTGACGGATACTCTGAACGCTGCGTTGCGGAATGATTCTGCTCGCAGGAACTCTCCTTCTGTACGGATTCTCACGGGTATGACTAATCGGCTGGATACGTCGCTGCCTGACCTGGTCGACTCTGAAAATGTGATGACATTGAATCGCACAAGATTTCTTCTAGTTGAGCCGCCATACAACCGGCTACCTTCTTATGTTGAAGATGTTTTTGGTCGACTCCTCACTCAACGGCTCGTACCCGTGTTGGCACACCCTGAACGAAACAGGGATTTTCAGCAGAATCCAAAACGCTTGCAGAATCTTGTTGATGAAGGCGTTATCGTTCAGATTGCAGCTGGAAGCCTGACAGGGCTAAACGGAAACGGGGCAAGTAGGGCCGCAGAGCAGTTCATTCGACGGGGCATTGCTCACGTTGTTGCATCTGAAATGCACACAAGGTCGGACCCTCGATCACCTGTTCTTAGTGACGCTTTCGACATCGTTAGCGAACTGGTTGACGAGCGTGAAGCTATCGATCTGTTCGAGATTAATCCAGACACGATTCTGGAGGGACGCTTACCTCAAAGAGAGCGAGCTGCAACCCCCCGAATCCGCCGAAACTGGATTCGGGTGCCGAAGATCGAATTTAACGTTCCAGTTCCTGTGCCCGAACGGACTCGACATCGCTGGCAGCGCACTACGCGCCGGATTAAGCGGCTGACAAGCCGCGGATAAGCCTTACAAATGATGTGATCAGCGGCTCTAGGAATCGCCGTAGATAGCTGGTGAATATGAATACGGCTATCCCAATCACAGCACCGCCAATAATGTCGGTCGGGTAGAACACTCCCGCGTAGAGCCTCGAGAACCCGAATAGTGAAGCCGCGGCGAACATCCACCAGCCAAACTTGTGATTGATCGACCATGCGGCGGCGGCGGCGGCGAATCCGACGGCAACCGGATTTGCCGGAAACGATGGGTCGGTCGGTGGGTAGAACAACAGGTTCAGTTCATCACCGTGTTCGACGAAAGGACGTGGTCGATCCCAGCTTATGTTGATGAGCCAAACGACGATGTTTGAGAGCGACAGTGCGCTGATCGCGATGAGCATTGTTATCTGATATCTAACTCGTTCAGCGGGGTTTTTACCTGAAAACCACAGTCCTAACATTGCGAGCGAGAAGGACAACGGCATTAGATAGTCGCTTGCAACCAGACGCATCAGATCATCGAAGACCTTCACGTTCCCTGAAAGGCCGTTCAGCCAGATGACCAGATCGGCATCGATCGAACTCAATTTGAAGACCTATCGAAAATAATTTTGAAAAGGCTCCATCGGTCGGCAGCCTGAAGTCCAGTGCGCCAAACTCCACCTATGTCTGCTCTGAACTTTCGTAATGATATTGGGAGTGTGGCGAAGTACGAGTGTTTTTCAAGTCCTGCCAGCCCGTCTTCGTTCGGTGAAGACCTGGTTTCTGATCGGTCGAGTTCACCTCTGTTTAGGATCATAATGTTCAGTGCACCAATCATGGCTGAAACTACGAACGCGAGGATTGCTGCGAGGGGAAACCAGATCGCCTGCTTGGTGCCGTCGAGTCCGCCATGTATGTCATTTACGTTACGGGCCGCAGCTAATTCGCTCCATCTCGCCTGTCCCCACTCGCGACTTATGGAATCGGCTTCGACGCTACCACCAGCCCACGGGCCTTCGATCCAGAGTGGTTGCAAAAAGAAAATAGCAATTCCTGTGAATATCAAAGCGACCCCGAGCCAGCGGGTTACCAAGCGGTGAGGGGTGAGCCAGAGCCCACGAGTTCCGGAGTTTGCAACAGCTATCTGAAGCGTGCCCAAACTGGCGAGAAACGCGAATAGGAAGTAGTGACTCGCAAATACATCTCGTACCGTTTCGACATCGGTACTCACTTGGCCGATCCTTACTTGCAACTCAGGATTAAGTTTTGTCTAAATCTATCCACCAGAAGGAGAAACGAGCGTGCACCAATCGGCATGATTTTCGTTATCTCCGACAACGGTCGAGAAATACACGTCTTGTAGATTCTTGGTGATTGATCCGGTATCTCCCGAGCCGATAAGACGATTATCCAACTCACCAACTGAAGTTAGGTGGGCTGCAGTGCCGGTTAGGAAAACTTCGTCTGCAAGATACAATTCGGATCGGTGAATGTGTCGTTGGATAACTTCGAGTCCGAGCTCTTCCCTCGCGAGTTGAATTACTGAGTCGCGGGTGATTCCGAGCAGGCAGTTGTCGGTCTCAGCGGGTGTGCTGATTACGCCGTCACGGATCATGAATAGGTTCTCGCCTGAGCCCTCGGAAACAGAGCCGTCCTGGTTAAGTAAAATCGCCTCGTCGTATCCGGCTGCGAGGGCCTCTGTCTTCGCGAGAATACTCGTTGTGTAAAGACCGGATATCTTGACGCCTGTGGGTATCGAGGAGTCCATAGGTCGTCTCCACGATGAAGTCTGACACCTCAGTGGCCGGCTGTTGTCGATGTATGAGCCGAACGGAAGCATGACGAGCATGAACTCGTCTTCGAGCGAGTTAAGGTTAAGGTTAGCGACCAGCTCCTGGCCCTTGAACGCCAAAGGTCGAATGTAGACGTCTTCCGCGAAGCCGTTCTTCTCGAGCAGGTCAACAGTGATCTTGCACAGGTCATTGACCGTATATGGCAGGTTGATTCTGAGGATATTGCAACCGCGTAGAAGCCGTTCGTAGTGTTCCTTCAGACGAAAGATAGCTACTTTTCCCGTTCTCTCGTTCCAGTTACCTCGAATGCCTTCGAATACGGCTGTCCCGTAGTGTAGAGCGTGAGTCTTGACGCCTACCTTCGCGTCCTCTTCGGGAACTTGCTCCCCACCGAGGAATGCCCAGGTCTGTTGCGTCATGTTTTTCTCCTGAATATGGAACACGCCCGCAACCTCTGCCTGATGACTTGATGTCTCGGGAAGATAGCGCGGGCGTGTCAGCTCAAATAAGTAACTGCACTCTTTAACGGCTAACCGATACAGCCAGCCGCCAATTATACGAACGATAGGGCGAGCAACAAGACCCAGTCACACTCTAATACATGTATTCGTCTCTCTGTATGCCTGTTTCAAAATTAACTAGTGTGTGGAAATCGTGCGTTCATCGATGTACTCAAAATTAATGTCTTCACCAAGGCCAGGCAGAGTTGGCATCGGTATATTTCCGTCTTCGTCCATTGGATCGACGATGCTGTTCAGGTGGCTTGGTACTTCATCGTAGTCGATAAACGGGTGCAGCAGTCCTCGCTCGTACCAGGTGGTGTTCGAGATTGCTCCGATAACAGCGAGGTTTCCAGCGCCCCCGCCATGGATTTCACAGTCCATGTTGAACGCCTCAGCGAGATGGGCGACCTTCATGCTCGGGCCAATTCCGCCAACGTCATCGACTCCGACCCGGGTGATGTCACACGCTTTACTCGTTATCCACTCTGCGCGGGTGTGGAATTTTCCGTAAGCGTATTCGGGGCCGATGATGGGGATTTCCAGTTGGTCTGCGAGCCAGCGGTACGACTCGGTTGAGTGTTCGTCCATCGGCGCTTCGTACCAGTGGTACCCGAGTGCCTGAATTCCCTTACCCAGTTCGAGTGCTTCCAGTCGGGAGTACCAGTGGTTCGCATCGAGCATCAGCGGGAAGTCAGGCCCTACTGCCTCCCTGACCGCTGCACATGCCTTGATATCCATTTTGACGCTTGGTGCCCAATTGACAGGTGGCATCCATGTGTGCAGCTTGATCGCCTTGTAGCCGCGATTGACCATCCTATCGGCGTAGTTACCGTAGTCTTCCGGAGTTGCGAGACCGCCGTCCATTTCGTCGCCACACATGGTTGATCCGTATGCTGGCACTTTGTCTAGGTAGCCGCCGAGCATTTTCCAGACGGGTGTGTTCTGCGCTCTTCCCGCGAGGTCCCACAGAGTCATTTCTGCGACGGCCAGTGTCCGATCGGTGAGATTAGCGCCGCTTCCTCTTTGCCACTTCGCAAGGTTGATCCACAGTTTTTCTCTATCGAGGGGGTCTTCTCCCAAGAAGATTTTCTTTATGTAGTTTTCAATGAGATGGGGTCGAAGGCTTTCTGGCGAACCAAAGGAATATCCAGAGTGACCATCATCGGTGGTGATGGTGAGCATTGCTTCTTCTGAATCGAGCTCGGGCCCCGGGTGAGTATGCCCATCGGTGTCATTCACCTTTTTCGAGGTGGTTTTGAACGTAGTAACGGCTATCTGCTCGATTTTCATGGGTGATGGCTTTCTTAAAGCTAGATTGGTTCGAAGGAGGTCGGTCCCGTTCGATAAGAGCGAGTGCCGGGTGATTTACTCAAATTGGAAGGCATTCTAGGCTGCTTAGAGAGTCTCAGTCGAGCAGATTTGAAATACTCACGCCTCATTTCCGAACGATTGGGACGACGGTTCCAACCTCCGACGGACACCATCGGATCAAAACGTAATCTGAAGCAATATCGGAACCACACTTACGCGTCCTAAATGCCTTCCTAGAGAGGGAGGGAGGATCTCGTCTATTCGTTTAGCTCCACGCCTCTGTTACTGGATCGGGGATACCGTCCCAGCGGCTTGGGCCTTGTTCACGGAGTATTGCGATTCGCTTTACCACCTCAGGGTTCCCGAGTCCGTGAAGAGGCTTTCCTGTGAGGATATTTACAGCGTTCTCACCCCACCGTCTAGCTCCTGCGATTCCGCTGATTTCGGATGTTCCTGCGATGTGCGGGCTGATGGTCAGATTGTCGAGTTTGAATAGGGGACTCTCTGCGTCCAGCGGCTCGATCTCCGTCACGTCGATAGCGGCTGCGACGATTTCGCCAGTCTCAAGTGCCTCCTGCAGACCTCCTTCATCGACGATCGGACCACGTGCGCAGTTGATGAAAATCGCCGAAGGTTTCATCTTCCTGAAGGCGTCGATGTTGAAAATATGGTTTGTCTCGGCAGTGGCCGGGGAGTGAACTGTGAGATAGTCGGACTCGGCGAGAAGCGTATCGAAGTCGACCAGCTGAACCCCGAAAAGATCGGCTGTAGTCTGTGGAACATACGGATCGCAGGCGATGATTTTTTCCGGCCCAAAACCGCGAACACGTGTGGCAAATGCTTTACCGATGTTGCCGAGTCCGAAGATGCCGACGGTGGTGCCGGCTATTCGGCGGAGCTGACCCCGGAACGCGTCGACTTCCTTGGGTCGGTCTGACCAGGCGCCGGCTTTCAGCGCTGCATTTTGCTCTGGAATTTTTCGAGTGATCGAGAGCAACATTGCCATAGCGTGATCCGCTACCTCACTAGTGTTGATGCCCGGTGTGTTCGTAGCACATATGCCAAGTGAGGTGGCGGCATCCAGATCGATCGAGTCGACACCAACGCCGGATCGACCAACCATTTTCAGCTTTGGTAGCGCTTCGAGCACTTTACGCGTCGTGTGAGGCACGGTCCCGACCAGTATCACGTCGGCGTCTCTGGCAGCCTTGATCACTTCGTTTTCAGTCGTAGCGGGTATCCACTCAACCTCGATTCCTGCTTCACGAATCACGTTCGTCGTCAGGTCGCTCGGTGGGCGGTTGTATTGGGTTACTACAACTTTGAACGTCATTAAAAATCTCCGTTGGTTTCGTTACTTGCTGGGTCAGGGTTGGGAATTTATGTGCGGCAGAATCTTACCCCGAACAGCAAGTCTGCGCAGTAGCTCAGCTCAGCGCACAGCTATGCGGGTAGTGAAGATATCGAGAAACAGGCACACATGGATATAGAGAGCAATCGCAATCGCCCGGCCGACGGCTCGCTCGGTTGGACGGCATGGGTAGTCATTGAAACGGCATCTCTTGATGCTGAAGTAATTCATTAAATATCTGGAAAAAATATGACAGACGAAACATTGAATGAAACCGCTTGACAAAATTGCTAGATCTGCGACGGAAAGTTAATTCCGTATTTTCCGTATTTATTACGACTCCATCGCAGGTGGTTCGGTGACCAAAATCCTCGTCACCGGTGCCATAGACTGTTTATATGCCATCAGAAGAAGAACAGCCGAAGCAGCAAAATCAGGAATTGAATCCGGACAAAAGTCCGGAGCCCGAAGAAATTCAAATTAACCTGAAAAAATTCGCTCTTGTTCTGGGAATAATCTTGATCTTTTCATTGATCGTGGGGGCGATTACTGAATTCGGGACTTGAACGACTATGAATCGGCTCACACCGGTGACGCGCGCATCGCCTAGCAACTAAACTCGCCCTGTCATGACAACTCCAAAAACCTCCTCCCAACTCCGATACGGCGTGCACCAGTTACGCGACGTGATGATCCCGATGCGCGATGG
>CAYTAO010000081.1:0-9934 GCA_964435915.1 uncultured Dehalococcoidales bacterium | reverse complement strand
TTTTCTTTCTGAGGGCCCCCAATAAGTTCGTAGACAGGAACGTTGAGCAGCTTGCCCTTGAGATCCCAAAGGGCGTTGTCGACGGCACTTATGGCAAAGCTGGAAACCCCCGCTGTTCCATATGGTGAAGTCGCCTTCTGCATGAGATCCCAGAGTCGCTCGGTTGCCATGCAGTTCTCACCCTCGATCAGCGGGCCGATGTGATCGTTAATGAGTGGGACAGTCACACCGCTATGCAGGGTCAGTCCGAATCCCCATGTTCCGTCTTCGGCGGTAACCACACACGCTGTACGCTTCCAGTTATTGCCCCAATCGCTTCGTTTCAGTTCTGGGTAGCGTTGCATCGGGCTGATAAAACCATCGGTGTCGATCTTTGGGACACGCGGCTTCGTTGTGGCGTGCGGGGTTACGTCGACCTCTATGGCTTTAACTGACCTGATTTTCATCCGCTGGTGTTCCTGTCTTTGTGGATTTCTTTTGGCGGGCGCTCGCCGGACTTTACACGAATTGTTCGTTATGGCTGTTGAGACAGGCCGTTATTCCCCGTGAAACTGTTTATCTGAATTTGCTCGCAAGAAGTCCATTTTCATCTCGATCCCGAGCCCTGGTGTGTCTGGGAGGTGCAAATTGATGCCGGAATATTAAAGAGCATCTGGTCGACCTGATTCAAGTACGACTTTGACTGGATCAAGCTGCCGGTGACCGGCGATCGCATCTACCCGATCCAGAAACGAGGAGTGTCTGAATATCTAGGGTTGTACTTCATTGGAATAAAGTGGATGTTCGGTTCGGAATCGGCCCAGTTCATTGGAGTCGGCGAGGACGCTGAGTACCTGGCTGGCCATATCGCTGAACGGTTCGGGTAGATCAATCGTTGACAGGCATTTACACAAAAAATTGTTCGTAGCCACAATTTCGGCTACGAGCAATTTTTCAAGTAACTCTGCGATCTAATCGTCGGCTCCGGCAGGGAACATTTCAGCAGCAGGCTCCGATTTATCGACCGGAGATCGCCCTTCGATCGAGATGTTCGGTATCCATTCGAGCCACTTAGGCAGGTACCAGGCACGATCGCCAAGTATCCGCAATACGCTAGGAACGAGCAGCGAGCGAACTATCGTTGCATCGATCAGAACTGCGGCACCAAGACCGAATCCCATCGACTGGAAGAAAGCGATGTCGCCGAGTGCGAATCCTCCGAACACAGCAACCATGATGAGCGCCGCGCCTGTGATGATGCTCGCAGTGCGTCGCAGCCCAAATGCCACGGATTCCGTCGCTAGACCAGTTAAGTCGTAGCGCTCTTTGATACGACTGAGCATGAACACGTGGTAGTCCATCGACAGTCCAAACAGGATGCTAAACATGAACAGCGGTAACCAGAATTCAATTTGATCAACTTGCGCGAATCCGAACATTTCAATCAAGAATCCCTTCTGGAATACCAGCACTACAAGACCGTATGCAGCACCTACTGAGAGCAGGTTCATGATGATCGACGCTATCGAAATTGTTATCGACCTGAACGCCAGCAGCAACAGGATAAAGCTCAGGCTCAGCACAGAAGCGAACACAACCGGGAGGTACTCGTCGGTGATTTTTACCGAGTCGACGATCTCCGCCGGTCCACCACCAACAAGTGCATCGTAGGAACTATCTGGCACACCCGCGAACGCTTCAGGAATCAACTCTGATCGCAGATCACGAATAGTGTTCAACGCCTTTTGATTTTGGGGATCACCTGGAATCTGCGATCTAAGGACTGCTAGATTTGCACCAGCCTCAACTCGCACATCCGGTGGCTGTAGACCATCATCGACGGTCATCAGCTGTTCGAGCTTAGTAAGTGCACTTGCGATTGGCTCAGATCCTACGTCACCGTCAATGGCTACCACGGCGCGGGCGTCGGAACCGAATCCGAATTTCTCATCGAGCTTCTCGAAGCCCTTCTTTGCCGGGAGATCATCTGGCAACACGGAAATACCACTCGTCCCTTTTTCCAGATCGAGGTAGAAATACGCAAGAATCAGCAGAATTGCGGCTGCACCAATCATACTCATCCACGGACGCTTCATAACGTTCACGGTGATCGTGTTCCATATTCCCACCTCAGACTCTGGATCGACAATTTTCGTTTGGCCGATTCCGAGTCTCGGGAGAATGGTGGTTTTCCGCAGTAGCCACCCGAACAGAAGCCCTAATACTGGCAATAGCAAGCCCGACATCACGAAAAACATGATGCCTTTACTGGCCCACCCTGTCGACCGGTTAGTGAAGGCAAGCCACCCAAGGATTAGCATCACGAGCAGCGATATACCCAGCAGGACTGGCCCGAGACCGAGGGTGAAGGAGATTACGGCTGTGCCGACTATAAACAACCCGAGCGTTATCGGTAGCGGCGAGCGAATCGCCCAAACCTTATCGCCGATTATGCCGATCAGCGCCGGTAGCAATGTCATACCGGCGATCACTGCGACAAACACAACTAAGATTGCACCGATACCGAATGCCTGAAAGGTTCGTTCGGGGATTATCAACATTCCGAGTAACGCGAGCACAACGGTCAGGCCGCTGAAGACAACCGCACGTCCCGCCGAACCGCTTGATGCCTCAATGGCCTGTTGCTTGTCGAGACCGCGTTCTCGTTCTTCCCTGTATCTCGAAAGGATAAACAGCGAATAGTCGATCCCAACGGCGAGTCCCATCATGGTTATGATGTTTGGAACAAAACTGTTCAACTCGACAATCGTAGCGATGAGCGGTGTAAGCCCGATCGCGACTAAGATCGCAACGATTGCCATCAGTATGGGGACGAAAGCGGCAACAACTCCGCCAAATATAAGGGCAAGAATGATGAGAGCAACCGCTATACCAATCGACTCACCTTTTTGCAGGTCGCTTTCCGCCAGCTCTTCAAAGGTGTGATTAATACTGGCGTTACCGATCATGTAGAACTCGAATTGGCCGTCTGTAAAATCTTCGGTTACGTGGAGAAGCGTATTTATGTCACCAGATGCTTCTTCAAAAATTTCCACAGAGGTCAGTAACGTAGTGCGATCCCGCGACACTTGCCCCTCGTAATCACTGAAATTACCAACGAGGACTTCGACCTCGTTACTCATCTGAGCGGTCGCAAGGGCGTCGCCGAATTCGACAACGCGTTTGTCGAACGCTGCATCTCCAGGGTTCAGACCGTCGGCCAGAATCAATATTAATTCAGATGACGTTTCGGGCCCAGCTTCTTCTTCGCTACTCTCGTTAGTGCCGTCTATTTCTCCAAACCTTTCGTTTATCAAGATCTGGGCACGTTCGTATTCGAGAACCTGGGTTGGTCCCTGTTCCCCATCGAGTGCTTCCGGAACAAGAGCAACAAACGAGCCCAGCGCCGCTGTGAATGCGATCAGCCATCCAAGCATGATTCTCCACGGATGTCGTCCGCTATAACCAGCGATCCCCACTACTGAAAATTTCATTATTGTCCTCATTGATGAGTTGGCCAGGTAATAAGCCCGCGGCATGATGCAACAAAGCAGCAGCACACTTTGAACATTTCAATTCGAATTTTTGAGTATTCCTACCCGAAACCGGAGGTACTGTTAGGGCGAAATCTGTCGCCACCATATCTTCCACAACAGCTTCAAAGTGGGATTATCGGAATCGGAGTAAATGCGTACGTACGGGTAATTTGGTATTGGTGAATGTTATCAACCATCATATCGTTTTACAGCCTAGTAATTACGAGCATGAAAACCAGTGCGAAGTTATTCCACCTCGAATGTGACGCGGGTAAACTCCCCCCACCAGATCTGACTCAGAGCAGGACCATATCTGTGTCTTGTGATTTTGGTACGGATCGTCTGATTTGTTGTTAATTGTTTTGGAGATAGCACATGCTCGCAGCCGGCACGGCCAGAGTCGACATAACACCACCGATCGGAATCGCCCACGCTGGCTGGGGTGCACAGTCACACGAAGGCGCTGAAGGCATCGACATGCCCCTGACGATCACTGCGCTGGTGATCGAACCAGATGGAAACACCGATCCTGCAGCACAAATCGCAATTCTAGATATCGACACCTGCATGCTGGTTGAAGCTTACGATACAGCGATTCGAATCGCTGTGAGCGACTCGACAGGAATTCCACCCGCGAACCAGCGGGTGTCGTACACGCATACGCATTCTGGCCCCATCGAGGGACTTTCGTGGATCGTAAAGGGCTCAGACATGGTCGAACCGTGGTTTGAATCGATGGGACCTGCGTCTGCGAAGGCGGTAGAAGAAGCTATTGCGAAGATCACTGCCGTGCGGGTCGACTCAGGCACAGGTCACTGTGAGGTCAATATCAACCGTCGTCCAGTGAGTCACGACGGAACGGTGTTCACCGGTCGAAATCCCGGTGGGTTCGTGGATCATGAAGTCCTCGTTACCGCTCTCGACGATCTTGATGGTAATCCCGTGGCAACGCTGGTCAACTACGCCTGTCATCCGACCATCATGGGTCCGGACAATAGACTGATTACTCCCGACTACCCTGGTCCTGTGCGTGAGACGGTCGAGGGCATCGTCGGCGGCACTTGCCTTTTTCTTCAAGGAGCAGCGGGCAATCAGGGGCCAGTGGACGGCTTCACCGGCGATACGGCTGTGTACCGTCGACTCGGCAAGCAGTTGGGTATAGAGGCGGCACGTGTGCGGTTGAACATCGACCCTGTTCCACGAAAAGAAAAGCTCGAAGAGATCCTGGCTTCAGGAGCTGATCTAGGGGTGTATTCGTTCAAACAGGCGGGTGAGTCAGACGATACGCTGGGAGTAATCGATTCTGTGGCATTGTTGCCGATCAAGGAGATGCCACCCGAATCGGAGGTCCAGAAGAAATTCGATCGAATACGCGGTCATCTCGAAAGTGTCCGGAACAGCGGTGGGTCGATAGAGGAGATCAAGAAGGCGGCGTTCCCGGCCAAGCGGGAGACACTGTTGCTGCGCCACACTCAGACGTTTGGGCAGGGTGGTAATAAGCGGGAGATTCCAATCCAGGTAATCAGAATCGGAAACACCGCTCTGGTCGCTATTCCGGTGGAGCCGTTCGCCGAAATCGGAACCGCAGTTAAGGAGCGCTCCCCTGCTGACTGGACCCTGTTTTCGGGTTACTCGAACGGATACTACGGCTATCTGCCCATGGCATACGCCTACCCGGAAGGTGGTTACGAGGTCGGACCGACGGCACCGTTCGAATCGGGGGCCGCCGAGCAGATGATTGAGGACTGCCTCGAAGCTATCCAAAAGCTGTGGAGCTGAAGCAGGGTTCAGCATCTGCGCTGTCGATCAGGCTCTACACTGGACGAAGTAACTACTCTCCATGAGCACATTTGTCCCTAGGCTCCTCTGGCGGTAGTATCGGCTCAGCGCCTATCTACCCATTTCCTACGACCCGCCTCTGGCAGAAAATCAAATCATGTACAAGTTGAATCACATCCACCTGAAGTCAAACGATCCCGAAAAGGCAGCCAGTTGGTGGGTCGACAATTTTGGATTCACAGTCGTTGACGTTGCGACTCGCGATACGGGGGATCGTTTCGTGAAGTGTCAGTCAGCGAACGGTGTACCTGTGAATATTTCGGGCCCGCTCGATGGTCAGACCCTGTCCGAAAGCGACTCTGGACCTAATCTTGGTCTTGAGCACTTTGGATTCGATGTAGAAGACATCGACGTCGAGATAGAAAGGCTCGGTGCCGTTGGTGCACCACTTGTCGACGGTCCAAACAAACTGCCCGACGGCACTCGGTTCTGTTGGGTGAGTGCACCCGATAACGTGCGGGTAGAGCTGATACAGTGGCCCGCTTAGCGAGTCATACAACAGCTACTTAAAGTTGAAATCGGACGTCCATTCAAGCCTATTGCAGGAACGAAATTTTACAGGATTCTTATATGACAATGATGAAAGTCACTCGGATCTACACAGGCGACGACGGACAGTCACACTTCGAAGACATCGAAATCGAGCTTGCACCCTATAGTGTTGGCCAAATTTCTGACCTGTTCCCCGCCACGGGATTGATCTTCAGAGAGACGGCAGCCGACTACGATTACGACTTCCATAACGCACCGCGTCGACAGTACGTCGTCAATCTGGACGGAGCCGTGGAGATCACGATTGGTAGTGGAGAAAAGCGTGTACTGGCGGCGGGTGAGGTTTTTCTGGCGGAAGACGTTACCGGTCAGGGTCACATTAGCCGCGCAGTGAACGGCAAAATTCGGCATTCGCTGTTTATCACGCTAGATTAGCCGGCACGGTTCTGGATCGCCTGCACCCTGTGAATCAGTTCCATCAGGCGCTAGTCAGGAACTGCCTCAAATGCCCTCCCCGTAACGCCCTACAACCTTCATTCGGTTTCCGCAGACTTGATTCGTGAGATGAGCTCAGTTGTGGAAATACCCTCTGTGTAGCCAACCGAGCGGTAAATTCCCATTTGGATGGGAACGCCGTACCAGACGTCTCGCACCTCTGACGAAACATCGTCGCCATGGATGATCAGATCGATCTTGTTTTGACTGATCCATTCACGTGTTATCTCGAGCGGTGCGTTCGGGACAACCTTGTCAACATAGCGGCACCCTTCGACCGATGCGATGCGCTCTGCCATCGAAAGGATCGGGGTGCGTTTGTAACTCATCACAGCTTCATCTGAGTGGATGCCGACGAGTAGGAAGTCGCCCTGCTGGCTTGCCTGTCTTAGAAAGTTGACATGACCGTAGTGAAATAGATCTGCCACCATATCGACGTATACGCGTGTAATTTCGATCGCTCCTGAATTGGTTTTTGTTTTGTGAACGGAAGTAGAAGTTACCTATTTGTCCGACTAGCGGCCTGGCTACCGTACGATCAAGGCGTTGGTTCTACCGGTTGGATTGTCAGAATCGGGTTTGTAGAGATATTCAACACCCGGTTCGAGTTCTTCTAGATAGAGAATTTCTTTGTTTCCGGCGAGTTCTACGGCAACAACGTAGCATGCCTCTTCGGGGAGGCTGAAGTAGACAAAACCTTCCTTGTCAGTCCTGGCCGTGTCCACACCTGTCAACACTGTGGTTGCGGCCAGTGTAACCTCCGCACCCTCGACTGATTCGCCCAGGGAATCCACGACCTTCAGACTGCCAGTGTGACTCTGCGTGTCTTGATTTGTCGACAACTTCAGTATCTCGCTAGTCTCTTCCGAATCGGAGTCGGTTCCTTCAGGCATCAGATCAAGAACCTCTTGCTCAAATCCACCCGCCTGTTTTGGGGTCATCCAGTCCGGGCCGTATTTGAGTCTGAAGTACTCCTCCGGTGGGTTTGGCACCATGAATTTAGTGCCAAGAAAATCGATTTCTTTCAGGTTTTCATGCAGACCCACCGGAATTTTAACCACCGGCCACTGGTATATATTGCCATCGATAATCCGGTAGCAGGTCCAGTCCATCTGGATGCCTGATTTCTTGAGATCGACCGACATATGTAGATCACTGTCGGACACTTCCGCGCTGTAGCCGTGATTCCGGAATTCGATAGCCGCGTTTTCGACCAATTCTTCGGTCAAACCGTGCATGCCAATGATCGATCCAATGTCGAGATCGTCATCCCATGGAATGAAGGCTTGATCCCGCACCGCACCCAAACATGTACCATGTCTTAGGAAGAAGTCTAATCCGAGTTGATCAAGAATCTGCTTCGCTTCCTTTAGAAGCGCTTCGGCATTAGTCATATCCATCGGTTCAAAAACTGTTGAATTCATGACTGTAGATTGGCTCCTGTGCAGGTATCTCGACAGTATGTGAAACGCAACCCGAGACTGCTCCGTAGTTTGTAGTTCACTCCATCCAAACAATGGATGATGTCACTGGAAAAGTCGCGGGCGTCTTTTTAAAGGCGTTCAATGCTGGGTCGATAGTTTAAGGCGAACGACCCAATCATACAGAGATCGAGATTCAAGTCGTCAAAGCGACAGTCTCTACGAATGGGTGCAAGCGCGATCTGTTAATCAGGATCTTTGCAATCAGTCTTCTGGGCGCATACGGGATAACCCGGTCGACGGGTATACGCAGCGAAAAATGAGCGGAGTACAAACCTGCTCGATCTGTGCCTAACACTAGAGAAAAGAGTTGCAATGCTAACCGACCGAAGCTTAATTCGAATATCACCAAAAGAGCATGATGTGCTCAATAAACTCAGGCAACTGAGCGCCGCCGCGGGTTCCCACTCGCCCAGCCTTGGCACCATGCAGAAGGCCATCCGGGAAATTAACGTCGAAATCGATGCCTGCTACCTATCTAATCCTCTCGCTACCGAACTGTTCTGGAACCACTTTAATGCGGATGTACTTGCCGATCCGGATCTCTTCAAGAGAATAATCGAAGCATACCCCTCCCAGAACGGTGCAATTGCAGAACGACTCGCTCCCGTAATTGGAGTCGAAGCCAAACATCTCTTTATTGCCAATGGGGCAACCGAGGCTATCCAGGCGGTCATCCACAACTATTCGTCGCATATCCACATCAGCACACCAACATTTTCCCCCTACTACGAGTTTGCCGGGTCTCAATGCCGGGTAACGGAATTCAAGCTGGATCCTGCCGACAACTTCAGGGTCGACCCTGTGAAGTACGTGCAATCGGTGCTTCACAGCGCGGCGGATACCGCGGTGCTGATTTCGCCGAACAATCCCGATGGTTACTTAATCCCTGACACCGATCTCGAGTGGATTCTGTCTAAATTAACAGGCCTTAAAACAATTATCGTCGACGAGAGTTTTATCCACTTTGCCGATCGCCCGCTTCCTGAAGCCGAGCTACCAACGCTCACGGGTATTACTGCTCAGTACGATAATGTGACTGTCGTGAAAAGCATGTCGAAGGATTTCGGTATCGCAGGGATACGCGCCGGCTACGCCATAATGCAGCCTGATCGTGTGAAGCAGCTGCTTGATCATGGGTACCTCTGGAACACAAGCGGAATCGCCGAGTACTTCTTCACGCTGTTTGGCAGACCGGAATTCCTGATCGAATACCGAACTAAGCTCATGAAGTACCGAAGTTACATAAACCATTTCACATCAGCTACGGCAAAGATCGATTACGCCCGTCCGTTCGAAACAAGTGCCAACTTCCAGCTGATGCAGATGCCGGAAGGCGTTTCAGGAGAGATGATTACATCTCTCTTGTTGCTCAGACACGGTGTCTACGTGCGGAGTTGCAGTGACAAGATCGGGCTCAATGGCGAGTTTATTCGCGTCGCCATCAGGACCGAATCTGAGAACGAGCGAGTGCTCACTGCACTCGCTGAGATTCTGGGTTAGCAACGAACAGAAATACCGACATAAACAACTAGACCGAACCGGATTAATTCCGATTCGGTCTAGTTTTAAGTTCTAGTAGTAGCGTTTAGCTGGTCACTTGAGGCCCTGTCGCAGCTGCAGTGTCTGTGACGAAAGCTCCCATAGCCTTCTGTAACGCCGCTGCATCTATTCCCTCAGGAACTTGTGAAGGATCTAAGGACTCGAAGTCGACTCCATCGAGCGGTTTGTCCCAACCAAGTTCGGACAGTTCCTCAGATGAGGGAGGGTCGCCGAGTAGCTGAGCGGCAAGATCCTCGAAGGAACCTACACCACCCAGTCTAAGACCCTCTTTATCGAGGAATTCTTTCCTGACTTCGATATCGAAATCACCAAATTCAGGTACGACGTCTCCAATACCTTTCTTGGCCACTTCTTCGAGGTTCTGAACCTGATCCACATCGAAGGCAGCAAGTGAACCCACGTCCATCTTGGTCATGTGGTCACGACCGAAGCCCGCCATCGCCTCAGGCTCGAAGTGCTCGACCTGCTTCGGATCGAAACCGGCCATTGCGGTGGGGTCGAAGTTCTTGAACTTTTCAGCATCGAATCCAGCCATAGCAGTTGGATCGA
>CAYTAO010000080.1:0-10334 GCA_964435915.1 uncultured Dehalococcoidales bacterium | reverse complement strand
CTCACCAAAGTTCGGCTTTCCTCGCTAACTTCGTCCAGATTCGGGCGGCGGATGTTTTCACCGCGTTCAGCCAGACCGAACTCCGAAATGAGGATAACCGGACCCTGATATCGCTCGGCCCAGTTGGTTGCCAAAGCTCCCGCGTAAAAGCATTCTTCGATAGTTCCAGGAGCGAGAATCGGCATTTTGATATCACCGTGTGCAGGGTGCATGCAGGACATAAGGTCTGATTGTTCGGACTTGGTCGGGAGCCCGGTTGCCGGACCACCACGCTGAACGTTTGTAACAACGAGAGGAATCTCTGCCATCCATGCGAGTCCGAGCCCCTCACTCATGAGAGAGAATCCAGGACCAGCTGTGGCTGTCATGGCTTTCTTGCCGGCGAATCCCGCGCCAAGAACGGCGTTGATCGCCTCGATCTCTGAAGCTACCTGGTGAACGAACCGTCCCTCACCCCACAGATTGTTCTCCATCCAAACCAGAACAGTCGTAGCAGGGGAGATCGGGTAGCCAGCGTAAAAATTAAGCCCGGCCGCAGTAGCACCCATTGCAAGGGCAGCATTACCTGTGATTACGATCTGCTTGTAGTCGGGTGGGTTCGGAGCGGCAAGTTGACCAACACTGAACCCGCTATCTTTGGCAAGATCAACGCCAAGCCGGACAGCTGCAATGTTCGCAGTAATGATTTCGTCATCACCCGCACGACCTCGTGTGAATCGCTGCTTAATAAAAGCGTCGATTTCGCCGATACTAAAGTCGATCAACCGAGCAACTGCTCCAATTGTGACCATGTTGGCCGCACGGGCGTTGCCGGTCGACTTGGCGAGTTCGTCGGCCTTGATGCCAAAGTAGTGCCCACCCTCGGGCAGTTCGTACTCTTCAGCGTTGTAGACGGTCACGCCTCCTGGGTTCAAATCCTCATTGTGATGATCGAACGCGTACTGGTTGAGAGCAACAAGCACATCAACTCCGTCCCCCGAGCTCATCACTGGGGTAGTGGAGATCCTCACCTGCGAAGACGCAGGCCCACCCATGATCTGAGAGGGAAACGTCGAATGAGTTTGAACGAAATATCCTGCTTGGGCTGCCGCCCTCGCGAGGGCATCAGCTGAAGTGACCAGCCCCTGACCGCCCTCTCCGGCGAATCGGATGACAAAGTCCTGCTTATGCAATGTTCACTACCTTTTTCCGAGCCTGCGCACTGACAAGCTCACATGTATCGGCCTTTATCCTTCGGATTCGGGGACATAAATACCGCTCTCTTGTATTTGATAGTAATTCGGTTAGTTTTTATCTGTCGTACTCTGCAATCGAATTAGGAACTGAATTTGGAACTCGGATAGCGCTGTTCCTACCGAATGACGGTGAGTTTCGTGTCCCTGTTGTAATTGTGTCATGTTAAGCGGCATCTATTTACCAGTACCCAACCGATAATTATCGAATTAGACCAGTTCAGTGTCAATTTGTTTCCAAGGTGAATTTCGGCTTGATCTCAGGTTGATGTGAAAGTTGTTTTGCTGGCGTTTGACCGTGGGCATCACCAATCTTAGAATCCGGATTACAAAACTGAAGTTTCATCCAGATACTTGTTTTTTCGCATGACTCGACAACGCACAACAGATCACTCGATTGATCGCTGGTCCGCCGGCGGAGTTGTTCTGCGTGCAGATTCGAACAACAAAGGGCAGCTTTATGTTGCTCTCTGTCACCGACGCACAGAATCAATTTGGGCACTCCCTAAAGGCACACCCGAAAAAGGCGAGTCGGTTACAGAGACGGCCGCGCGTGAGGTTGCTGAAGAAACCGGTCTACAGGTTGAAATCGGGCCAGCTATCGACGATACCTACTATTCGTTTTTTCGCACAGCCGGTGAGACACTTGGCGACCTGTCGTACGATAGACATAGCACCGTTCGAATAGATAAAACGGTTCACTGGTATCTGATGAAATATATTGGTGGCGACACATCGAACCACGATCATGAGTACGATGAAGTCGAATGGATTGACATTGAAGAAGCATCACAGAGGCTGACCCATCGGAATGAAGCACGAGTCCTGGAAAAAGCTGTGGCCGTTTATGAGGGCAGAGCAGGAAACGCCGACTGACGTTCGTCTCATCGGAGAACTGACCGTACTCAGGTCAAAATCTATGGACGATGCAGAGGCCGACTATTCATGGCGCATCGACCCTGAGCTGGCGAGCCTCGACGCGACGCGCCCGGTCACTCTCACCTTCACCGAATACCTGCGCTACCACCGTGATGACGTGAACTATCCGTCCCCGTGGTCAGTCCGCATGGCAATCGACACGCTCGATGGTCGCCACATCGGAAACTGCATGTACTACGACATCAACAACGAAAAATCGCAGTGTGAACTCGGAATCATGATCGGAGATCGTGACTACTGGAGCAAGGGCTACGGTACCGATGTCGTCAAAATCGCGCTGACCCGCATATTTACGGCCACCGAACTTGAACGTGTTTACCTTCACACCCTCACCCACAATTTCAGGGCACAAAAATCTTTTGCAAAAGCGGGCTTTGTTCCCGCGCGAGAAGTGAAGCGAGACGGATACGAGTTCGTGCTGATGGAAATCTGGCGAAAAGAATGGGAAGCAGCGTACCCGGAGGCAAAGAAGGAAGCCAAGATTTCGGAACCAGCCGAACCGTCACCAGCTCCCTCTCAAGCAACAATTCAAACCGATGGTGATCCCGTGCTCGGTTCCTGATACAAAACGGCAAATAGGAGAAACATCTGTGCACCTACTACTAATTACGGGTGGTAAGCATCCATATGAAAAGTCTACCCCGGTCTTGAATGACTTCCTCAAAGAAGCTGGACACACGGTTACCGTTTCAGAATCGGGGAGCGAGCTTGCCGGCGATCTTTCAGGATTCGACGCCATCGTGTTGAACACGCTCCGACAACCAGATACCGATAACGACCTGAACGAGGTCGAACGATCTGGATTTGAAAACTACGTTTCCCGTGGTGGCTCGCTACTCTCGGTGCACATTTCGGCAGCATCATGCCCCGACTGGACGCCGATGAAGAAAATCACCGGTGGTGGCTGGGTGCTCGGATCAAGCTGGCATCCACCATTCGGCTGGTTCCAGGTTTATATCGACCAGCCCGATCATCCGATCGCAGCAGATGTGACGAACTTCTGGACCTACGACGAGTGCTACTGCGGACTCGACATACAACCCGGTATCGATGTGTTTATGCACGGGATTGTCGAAGGAGAAATCAGACCGCTCGGGTGGACACATCAGTTCGGCGGCGGGAAAGTGGTAAACATTGCACTCGGCCACACGGACTCATCGCAACAACATCCACTGTTCCAAAAACTAATCCTGAACGCGCTGAACTACTTAATGTAGCCCTCCCCAAATCGCACCACACATCGATTCAGATCCCTTTCGTCTAAAACACTTACCGGTCATCGTAAAAGTAGTATGATCGGCGCATCATGGCATCCGAACAGGTACAACGTAATCTGAAGTACTATCTGAACTCCCTCACACTCTCTACTCCCTCACACTGGAAGAGGAAGTAAAAAAGAACAAACCAAACAACCCCAATGCCATCCTGAAGCTCGCGAAGGACAACACGCAAGCAAAAACATGGCTCCACAGAAAAAAAGAATCGCAGATGTCAGCAAACCGCCGACCAAACATTGTCCTCATCATGTCCGATGACCTCGGATATGAAGCTATCGGAGCGAACGGTGGCACGTCTTACGCCACCCCGGTCCTTGACGCCATGGCAACGGCTGGGATTCGATTCGAAAATGCCCATGTGCAGCCGCTATGCACACCAACCCGCGTTCAGCTAATGACGGGAAAGTACAACTTTCGTAACTACATCGGATTCGGCCTGATCGCCCCCGACGAAGTCACTTTCGGGCACCTCTTCTCGGATGCCGGCTACAAGACCTGCATCGCCGGAAAGTGGCAGCTCCATTCGTACAACCCACCCAACGAGATGCCAGAGGCACGGTCGAAGGGTCAGACTATCGAAGACGCCGGATTCGACGAATTCTGTGTCTGGCACCCTCATCACACCGAAGAAAAAGGATCTCGTTACAAGGACCCCATCGTCTACGAAAACGGCAAGTTCCTGGACAACATGGAAGGCAAGTACGGCGAAGACATATTTGCCGACTACATCATGGATTTCATGGCTAGAAATCAGGATGATCCGTTCTTCGTCTACTTCCCGATGGCCTTGACCCACCGTCCGCTTGAGCCGACTCCTGACAGTCCTGAGTTCGACGAATTCGTACCGCCTTCCAACCTGACACTAGGCGCTGGAACATGGGCTGAATTAGAAGACTGGGACGACGATCCTCGTTACTACAAAGACATGGTCGAGTACCACGACAAGGTGATTGGCCGAGTGAACGACAAGCTCGAAGAACTCGGAATCGCTGAGGACACTCTCGTGATATACGTCGGTGACAACGGATCGCCAACCGAGATCTGCTCAATGATTCACTCGCACACCGAGGTCTGCGGCGGGAAGGGTATGACAGTGGACCGGGGAACACACGTTCCGATGATCTGCAACTGGCCTGGAACCATTCCACCCGACTCGGTAACGCCCGACCTGATCGACGCCTCTGACTTCCTACCAACAATCCTCGAAGCCGCCGAAATCACACCCCCGTCCGGGTACTTCATGGATGGTCGATCGTTCCTACCTCAGCTAAAGGGCGAAACCGGTAATCCGCGTGATTGGATCTACTTCCACTTCGAGCCGATGAGCGGACGTGTTCATCAATTCGCCCGCTTCATCCGTGATCATCGTTGGAAGCTCTACGATGATGGCCGTCTGTTTGACCTCAACGCCGACCCGGAAGAGGAGTCCGCGTTCGAGCCATCAACCGATAACGACGAGCGCACCGAGGCACGCACAAACCTTGCGCCAGTATTCGAGAAGATGGTTAAGTAATGGCTACAGGAACGCGTCCCACTCGCGCATCGTGGAGGTCAACACCTCGCAACCGTCTTCAGTGACTACCGTGGTGTCTTCAATATTCAAGCTCCCTACCCCCTCGAGCCGCATTGTTGGTTCTACGACTACAATTATCCCGGGTTCGAGCGGACGGTCTGAGCCTTCAACAAGGAATGGCGGCTCGTACGCAACACGCCCGAGCGAGTGACCAACCTGCGGGGTGAGGAAGTTGAACCATTCTTCTTCAAACAATCTCATTACGAAGCGGTATAGATCAGACGGCAGTACCCCAGAGCGAACCGCCTCTCGTAACTCCGTATTCATCCGATAGACGGCAACATGGGCTCTCCTCGCTTCGTCGCTGATCTCTCCATCCAACGCAAGCGATCTACTCTGGTCGGAAACGTAACCGTTCCACCAGACCCCTCGGAGGCGCTCGGGATATCGGAAGTAGGCTGCGACCCGAGCGAATGGGTCGCTCTATCAGCGCTCCTGCGGCGGCGCCGGGTTCACTAGGTCCATTCCAATCGTCTCTGGGAACACGCCTGCGATCTCTTCGACTGTCCAGCGCCCTACCTTGTGAATCGAGCGACCCTGCTCGGGTGAATTCATCAGACTCACCCGGTTACCAACGGTATGGAATATACGGCCAGTCACCTCGGATGCTTGATCCGAAGCGAGCCACGCAATCATCGGTGCGACCTGCTCCGGTTCGGTGGTAAGGGTGCCCTCCGGCGGCGGCAGGAACTCGCCCTTGCGCATATCCTTCGTCGAATCGGGAATCGAATCGGTCATTCTCGTATGAGCTCCCGGTGAAATAGCGTTAGCCGTGACACCATACCTGCCAAGGTCTTTGGCCACAACGCGAGTAAATCCGGCGATAGCGTCCTTCGCAGCACCGTAGTTCGCCTGCCCACCATAGCCGTACAAACCCGACACTGAGCTGAAGGTTACGATTCGACCACTGCCCTGTTCTTTAAATATCTTCGAAGCGGGCTGAACAACTGAGAACGTGCCTTTCAGGTGGACACCCATCACGTCGTCCCATTCCTGCTCCGACATGTTGAACAGCATGCGGTCTCTCAGGATCCCTGCCGCAGTCACGACTATGTCGAGTCGCCCGAACTCTTCGATAGCCGTCTTGACGATGTTCTCACCACCCTCCATCGTGGCGACCGAGTGATACGACGCAACGGCCCGACCACCAAGCTCTGAAATCTCCTCTACCACCTGCATAGCCGGTGCCGAATCTTCACCTTCACCATCGAGCGCTACGCCAACGTCTGCGACAACCACAGCAGCGCCCTGCAACGCCAATAACTTTGCCACGCCACGACCGATCCCTCGTCCAGCACCGGTAACGACAGCAACCTTGCCTTCAAGTCGCCTGCTCGCAACCGGCCCCTCGCCAGAAGGATGCCCGAGCAAATTCGGCCCGATCTGGGCGTCGAGCTGTTCCGGCTCCCATGTCGCAGGCGGAGCTGAGTTGTAGATAGTTTTCACACGGCGCGGAAGCGTCATGTGCACAATGTTCCCTCCGTAAACGAGGAATGTTTGACCATTGACCGGTGCCGAGTAATCCGAGGCTAGAAATGCCACGAACGGTGCAACATCACTTGGTTCCCATGACGCTTCGTCCTTGCCGGGGAACAATCCTTGGGTAGCGAGCTTTTCCCTCGTTTCTTCGGGGATCGACTCGACCATCCGGGTTTCTGCCCGTGGTGCGATCGAGTTAGCGGTCACACCGTATTTGCCAAGGTCTTTGGCAACGACCTTGGTGAAACCATGAATACCAGATTTTGCAGCACCGTAGTTCGCCTGTCCGGGGAACCCAGTTAATCCAGACTCCGATGTGAACGTAACAATCCGACCACGTCTTTGCTGCCGGAAAAGAGGTGCCGCGTGGCGAACCACGTTGAACGTTCCTTTAAGGTGCACGTCGTACACCGCGTCCCACTCTTCTTCGGTCATATTGTAGATCATTCGATCCCGAAGAATTCCCGCAGCGGTAACGATGATATCCAACTGACCAAACGTGTCGATTGCAGCTTGAACAATCCGACCGCCACCTTCAAATGTCGAAACCGACTCAGTGATCGCAACAGCCTCGCCGCCCGCTGCCTGAATCACTGCGACTACTTCCTCAGCGGGACTGAGTGCCTCGACTTCGCCAGCCAAACTCAGACCGGCGTCATTGACCACGATCTTGGCCCCGTTCGCCGCGAGTTCTTCAGCGATACCGCGTCCGATACCGCGTCCGGCCCCAGTGACGATTGCTACTTTTCCTTCGAGCGAGCCGCTCATATATTTCGATCCTTTTTGATCCTACTGGCCATAAGTCGAACTCGTCGACTAAGAATTAGTTGTCTTGATGGGAAGAGAAACGAGTGCCCTACCCGGGGTTGTCGTTACACCTTCAGAGTTACGCAAACCGATTTCTACTTCTACGAGGCCGACACCGTCTTCTGCTCTGGTATCGGTCACTTTGCCGAAACAGGTTGCTGAGGTGCCCGGAAAATCAATCGCCCGATACTGAACATCGAGTTCAAGGAGTCTCCCGGTCGATCCGATCCACGAAGTCACAAGCTCACCGAGCCAGGCACTTTTGAGCGCGCCATGGATGATGACTTTCGGGTGTCCCGCTTCTTGAGCGACGTTCTGGTCATAGTGAATCGCCACAAAATCCTGCGACGCTCCCGCGTACATGACCAGCTGTTTGGTGTCGGGATTTTTGACGACTTCTGGAAGCTCGTCGCCTGCAGCAACATCCTCAAACCAGAGCGTGGGTATGTCAGTTCCGGAATTAGTGGTCGTCAATGCCAGAGTCCTTTTCGCCGGTGCCGTAGGTGATAGTGGTGGTCGTCTGGGTGGCTACCAGTCGACCCTCTTGATTCGTGTAGCTGATTTCCGAAACCTTGAACAGCATTGTGCCCATCCGACCATACTTCTCAAACAGATCAGTGATCTTGCGAAACACTGTTATCTGGTCTCCAACTCGCACCGGTTCGCCATAACGATATTTACTGCCGCCATCGAGAATGTGCGCAAATGGCTCGGGATATGGCTTCGGATAGCTGCCGGGTAGCAACGACCTAAAGAAGGTAGGAGGGGCGATCATGCCTTCGTACGAAGTACTTTCAGCAAATGATCTGTTTGAATAGAGAGGGTTCGCATCGCCGATGGCAGCTGCGAACCGTTCAACCGCGTGGCGTTCGATGTCGTAAATTGCAGGAGCCGATTCCAGCCCTATAAAGGACTGTAGTTCCTCAGAAATTACGGTTTCGTTCGGTGCTTTCGGTATCGTCATTGTTACTTTTCGTCAACGCCTCCATGCCTGACCCCATACTTCGCAATAAACAAACTATGCAGCCAAGCCCTTCGCAAGAACTATCGGTGTACGCCCTAAACAAAAAGTCGCACGCGGCCGCGACATGGCGACAGTTTAACCTTTATTTCGTCTTCGTCTGCCACCGCCGCCAGATTTAGAACCTGCTTTAGCACCGGTGAATCCTCGATCGCCTTTTCGACTCACCATCGACCCGACTGCGGCCGCGGTCACCATCACCACTGTGGGAACGAAAACAATGCTGGCATATTCGATTTGCAATCCGATAAATAGATACAACGCAGCCAACGACAACCAGATATTTATCTTCCCGGTCTTGTCTGGTTGACTCTGCCTTGGTGAAGCCAGCATTGCGCTCCCGACCAGAAAAATAGGCAGTAGATACAATAGCAGCAGTCCCGATTGTCCATCTGATAGCAGCGTACGGTACGAAGTCTCACCTGTTTCCAGATCGAACACCTTGAGGGTTGGTACGACAAGAAGCACGATGAATCCGGCAACGGCTAACGTCGTACCCGCGAACATAAATAGATATATTCGGTCCCACTTTGTCACTCTCATAACAACCGATTGTATTCGTCGGCATATTAATTGCTATAGCCGCCCGAGTTGGTCCGATTCATGTTGTTCGCTAGAGCAATGAACATATCTCTGGCAACCATTGACCGAGGCCCATTTTCGACCGCCACAGACCGTCAGATTGCGTAGGTTTGTAGCATGGCGGGATTAATAAAATAAACATGCCAAATTCTCCCGGACATTAATCTGACCAAACTGGCTGACGACATCGAGATCGAACTTCCGGCGCTCCAACTCCAACGCCCGCTTACGGAGTTAGGTTCTGACTTTCGAAGCATCGTAGTTCGAGACGCGTCTGCCACTATCTACCGGATCGGCAAACGAGGAGCGTGGTAAAAGGCTATCGATATGAAGCAAGTCTTCTTTCACAGGTCTACTCGTCCCCGTCTATGTCCCTGACACTTGGATCGTCTCAAGCCCATCGGAGCGATGCGCGGGAGGAATAATCTTGTATCCGTCCCTGTTGGGACGTTCAATACAGCTATCGGATACAAATTCACCCAACTCGAGACTGCTCACATCCGATCTAACTACGTTTCTGGCAGCACTGCATCAGATTCCCGTCTCGACACTCACTGACCTCGAAACCAGACCCCCATTTACCAGCCGCCCGGAATTCAGTGGAGTTCGCAGCGCAACGACGCCAGTTTTAAAAACGCGTTTGGCGACGCAGGAATTTGATCGGCTGGAGCGATGGTGGCATCAACTACTCACAGATAGCTGGATGCAATAGTACCCGATATCAGTTATACACCAGCATTTCTGGCATGAAAATTTACTGCCGACCCTGAATCCGACAGGCTAGCCGGGGTGCTTAACTGGGAACACTCGTGCATTGGATACCCAGCTGTTGATCTCGTACCCGTCGACTATCTGGGGCAGGGTTTCGCACCCGATGTTTTCTCCGTCTACAAGAAAACTGTTGAGTCGATCGAAATTCGTTTTACCGATCGGTTAGATCAACATAGAGTCCTTCGAGAGTTCGGAGGTATCAGGTACTCGATTATCCACAATGATCCGGAAGAACTCACCGATCCAATCAGAAAACTTCACAACACTAGGGCGCTCTCTGGCTAAACGGACAGAAGCCTGATTACTTCGGCGCGAACAGGTCAGGATCTTGAATCTCGATCTCATCGACGTCTGGATCGAACTGCTGAGTAGGTTCCTCTGGCTCAACCTTTTCTAAGGTTGCGAACGACAACATAAGTCGCTTTATCCCCTGCCCTGTAAACGCCACAGTAACCTGTGTATCACCGCCTGTACCCGTCGAGCTTACGACCACGCCTTCGCCAAAAGTAGCGTGGCGAACTTTATCGCCAGCCGCGAACTCCTCGGCTGGTGCAGAGGCAGACCGGGGCGCTGGTGTTGATGCCGACCGTTTTGTCCACATAGGATCGGGCAGTCGATCTGTGACTCTTGCATGGCCGCGTATATCACGCGTC
>CAYTAO010000079.1:0-10718 GCA_964435915.1 uncultured Dehalococcoidales bacterium | reverse complement strand
TGGAATACACTGCAAATCGCGAACAGTTCGGACGACCAGTCGGGTCATTTCAAGCTGTTCAACACCATCTTGCCGAAATGGCAATTGCCGCAAAACAGGTGAACCATCTCGTTCACGCGGCAGCGTGGAGTTTCTCACAGGACGGCTACTCTATTGAGAGAGCAGCGCAGGCGAAAATAGCTGCAAGCGATAAGATCACAAATCTATGTTGGACAGCACACCAGTGTCACGGAGCGATCGGCTTCACTTGGGAACTTGATCTACACCTTTATACTCGCAGGGCTCTTGCGTGGAAAACGGACTATGGCGATTCAGCGTTCCACAAATCGAAGCTAGCAAACGCTATGAGGCTATAAGGAACAAACTTTTATGTGGTGGACCGCTGAAGAAGAGAAAAATCAATTTCGACAATCCGATTGCCTGTTCTGCAAAATAGTTCACGGTGAACTACCGTCGACCGAAATCTATTCAGACGATCAATGTGTGGCATTCAACGACATCAATCCAATCGCGAACGTCCATGTCCTGATTGTTCCGCGCGAGCACGTCACCTACCTCACCGGCGCCACCGAACAACACGAGCAACTACTTGGACACATGTTGCGAGTCGGCGCCCGCGTAGCGCGCCAGACTGGCGCAGCCGAAACCGGCTATCGCCTGGCCGTAAACCAGGGAGTCGACGCGGGCCAGATTGTAGACCATCTACACCTCCACCTTCTCGGCGGAGGCATGCTCGACTCACTCGGAACCCCACTCGGACCATCGTAATCAACCTGCTGAAGGGCAAAGCATCTAGTGCACGCCGGAATTCGTTCTGTTTGGACAGGCAACAGCTACTCGGCGTTTAAGTACCGCGAATATCGGCTCTTCTGGATAGCCGCAGCATTTTCAAATATCGGCATGTGGTCTCTCGTCTGGGGCAGGCTGTGGCTAATGCGAACCCTGACCGAATCGGAGGTCACGCTCGGACTCGTCGCAACCGCAAACCTCGCCCCTGTTCTGATCTTTTCGATGTGGGGCGGCGTACTTGCCGATCGCGTAAATCGCCTGAGAATCGTTCGTTTCACAAGGCTGATGTTCGCATTCGCTACACTGGCAACCGGAGTGCTGATCCAGAGTGGGATTGTCCAACCGTGGCACGTCCTCGCCATTTCGACCGTCACCGGCACACTACTCGCATTCGACATTCCCTCGCGATCAGCAATGGTCGCCACGATCGTCCCCAAGGAACACCTCGCCGGAGCAATATCGCTCTACTCGATAGTTTTCGGAGCAGCAGCAATCATCGGACCAATGCTGTTCAGACCCCTTGTAGGTGCATGGGGACTTGAAGGTCTGTTCTACATTATCGGCAGTACCTACGTGTTTACTGTCCTTACTCTCCTGATGATGTCGCCCACAGGGCACAAAGTAGCCGTCACCAGCACGACAGCTTTCGAAGGGCTTCTCAATGGATTTAAGTACCTCAAACAACAGAAGTCCATCGCATCGGTAATAATGCTCGGAGTTACCCTCGGCCTGTTCGGATCGTCCTTCGAGACCCTGCTCCCGGTATTCACCGACGAAGTGTTCTCAGGCGGCGAAGGGGTCTACGGAAACCTACTCCTCGGTGCCGGTATCGGAGGGCTAACAGCAACCACCGCCATCACCCTCATCGGAAAACGGGTACGACCTGCCCTTTACCTGATAATCGCCGGAGTCGGAGTGGGTGCCACCCAAATAACATTTGCTCGAATGGAAGTACTCAGCCTCGCCATTTTGGTCGCGGGAATAATGGGTGGGTTCAGAGTTGTACTCGGGACGATGAACACAACCGTCGTACAAACACTCGTCGATGAAGAATTTCGTGGCCGGGTGATGAGCATCAACCAACTCACATGGGGCGCATCCGCACTCGGAGGGCTAATCATGGGCTATCTGGCACAAATATTCGATGCACCAACCGCCATGACCCTCGGTGGAACAATCGCTATTCTCGCCACACTCATAGTCGGGCATCGTCTGGTACGCAGCTTTGGTATCGGATCCACGGCAGAGCAAAACCCTCAATCATCGGCTGAAAGCAAAACTTAATTCGAATCTAAGGAAAAAACCTACGCTCAATCCTCCCCTCCCAGTCTATTTCCCATACCCAAAATCTTGCCTAATTAGTTGCGACAACGCCCCTCTGTGGGCATAATGAGCGCGCTCCCTCGGGTGTACCGAACCGTACTCATCCCGAATAGCCAGCCCGAGCTTGTTAATAGGCTCCGGGATTTCATGCTGATATTCCTGTGTGACCAGCTTGAATATTCTGAATAAACACACGAAAGGAGAGGGCGCTTGCACCCGTTTGCATACGTTGCCCCAAGCACGGTAGCCGAAGCAGTATCCGTGTTAAACGAACATGGTGATCGAGCCCGAGCGATGGCAGGCGGAACGGACCTGCTCGTGAAAGCTCGAGCCAACGCCTGGGAGCTGGATGCCGTTGTCGACATCAAGAACATCCCAGAGCTTATAACACTCTCCGTCAATGGCGACGGACTCAGCATCGGCGCCGGCGTACCCTGCTATCAGGTCTACGACAACGCCGAAATCGTTGATCAGTACCCTGGAATCGTAGATGGTGCTTCAATCATTGGTGGAATCCAGATTCAGTCTCGCGCTGGCCTCGGTGGAAACCTTTGTAACGCCTCACCTTCGGGCGATGGCATACCTGCCCTTATCGCCCATAGCGCAGTCGCCAAGATTGCCAGTGTAAACGGTATTCGGAATGTTGCAGTCGAACATTTTTGCACCGGACCGGGCCGAACCGTACTCGAAGCTGGCGAACTACTTATCAGCATCGACGTACCCAGGCCGGCAGCCAACTCAGGTGCAGCCTACACACGGTTTATTCCACGAAATGAAATGGACATCGCCGTGGCTGGCGTCGGTGTTTATGTCGAACTCGATGGCTCAGGCCAAAACTTCGTCTCAGCACGAATCGCACTTGCCTCTGTAGGCCCAACACCGATACTCGCAACTGAAGCTGGTGACAGCCTCGCCGGGAAGCCGGTCAACGACGAATCAATCGCCGCTGCCGCCGTCTTGGCAAAAGACGCTGCGTCCCCAATCACTGACATGCGTGGCACGATCGACCAACGAAAACAACTCATAGAAGTGCTCACAAGCCGAATGATCAACCAAGCTGCCGAACGGGCAAGGGGCTAAAGATACAAATGACAACGAACTCCCCAAGCAAGGTACGCATAACAACAACCATCAACGGTCAGCAGCACGAACTACTCGTGCCGCCTTACATGAGCCTGCTCGACACACTCCGTGAACTCATCGGCCTCACCGGTACCAAGGAAGGCTGCCTCGATGGCAACTGCGGTGCCTGCACGGTCAACGTCGATGGCCGGATCGTCGACTCCTGCCTGGTACTCGGTGCAGAAATAAACGGCAAGAACGTCGAAACAATCGAAGGAATGGCCACCCCTGAAGGTCTTCATCCTCTACAGCAGGCATTCCTCGAAGAGGCTGCTCTCCAGTGTGGTATATGCACGCCGGGCTTCCTCGTCGCTGCAAAGGGTCTGCTGGATAACGAACCTTCACCATCTGAAGGCCGAATCCGACACTGGCTCGCAGGAAATCTCTGCCGCTGCACCGGCTACGACAAAATCGTCAGAGCCGTGCAAAAGGCAAGCAGCTAAAACGTGAACGCATTCAGCTGCCAGAAACCCTTAACAATTTGCTGGCAGCAAACGCATCAAATCTAGCACGGACCCGGAGAAACAAATGGTCGCAACATTTGAGCCAAAAACCAACTACAAAGTAGTCGGGACACGCCCAATTCGACACGACGGATACGACAAGGTAACCGGACGCGCTATTTATGGCGGAGACATGAAACTACCCGGTTTGATCTGGGCAGTTTGTGTCCGAAGCCCGCACGCCCACGCCAAAATTAAGTCGATCGACACGTCGGCGGCCGAAGGCGTCGACGGCGTATTCGCGGTCATCACCAGCGCCGACATGCCAAAGGCCGAAAACAAGCTCGTCGACCTTGGCGAAGGCAACATAAACTTCAAATGGGCATCAAACAAGCTCATGGCCGATGAAAAAGTTCTTTATAAGGGGCATCCGGTTGCTGCAATTGCAGCAGTCGACAGGTACACCGCTGAAGAAGCTGCTCGCCTAGTAGTTGTCGAATATGAAGAACTTCCATCCGTCACAAACGTCGTGGACGCTCTGAAAGACGACGCACCGATTATTCTCGACGACATGGTCGGAGACGATCTCGGTGAAGACGTTATCAACACCAACATGGCAGCGCACGTCCGACACGAGTTCGGCGACGTTGAAGGTGCCATGGCATCTGCCGCTCACACGATCGAGCGCGAGTACAACATGCAGATGGTCCACCAGGGCTACATCGAACCACACAATGCCACGGCAATGTGGGACGAAGAAGGCCGCATCAAGGTCTGGACGAGCACTCAAGGTGCATTCCCTGCTCGAACCCAGATCGCCGGGATTCTTCAGGTCGATGTTTCGAAAGTAAAGGTCACACCACTCGAAATCGGTGGTGGTTTCGGCGGCAAAATCCCCGTTTATTTCGAGCCGCTCGCCGCGCTTCTCTCCAAAAAGTCAGGGCGCCCCGTCAAGATGGTAATGGAACGAACAGCAGTGTTCGAGACAACCGGGCCAACCCCCGGTGCTCGAATGATCATCAAACTTGGTGCAGACGTCGACGGCAAGCTCACGGCAGCAACTGCCGACATCTGGTTCGAAGCCGGTGCCAACCCGGGAGCGTTCATCGGCCCTGCCGCACAATGTGTCTACGCTCCATACGAAATTCCCAATACCCGTATCGACGGCTGGGATGTGCTCGTCAACAAGCCAAAAGTAGCTCCATACCGAGCACCTGGCTCGCCTCAGGTTGCATTCGCAATGGAATCAGCCGTCGACGAACTATGTGATAAAGCAGGCTGGGACTCAATGAAGTTCCGAGTCGACAACTCCTCTAAAGAGGGCACGCGTCGCGGTGATGGCGTTCTCTTCTCTAAGATCGGAATGGAAGAAGTTCTCGAGGCAGCTCAAACCTCCGACCACTGGAACTCGCCTCTTGGAGATGCTCCCGAAGGCAAGAAGCGCGGGCGCGGAATCGCAAACGGCTACTGGTTCAACATTGGACTCAAATCATCGGCCAACCTCGCGGTAAATAGCGATGGCACGGTCCAACTCACCGAAGGTTCAACCGATATCGGTGGATCTCGAACGTCTATGGCGATGCATGTCGCCGAAGTCCTCGGACTTGCCGCTCACGATGTACGCCCAACGATTGGCGATACTGAATCTATCGGATTTACCGATGTAACGGGTGGATCACGTACTACATATGCAACCGGGTACGCATGCTGGATCGCAGCAAACAACCTTGTTGAAGTGTTGAAAGAACGTGTTGCGGTACTGTGGGACATCAACAAAAACGACGTCGAATTCAATGATGGTGTGTTCAGTTCAAAAGCCGAAGCCGAGAAGACAATAGGATTCAAAGAACTTGCGGGTAAGCTCGAGGACCTCGGTGGGCCTGCGAACTCGACAGGCAGTGTGGATCTGGAGTCGGCTGGTGATGGTTTCGGCATGCACATCGCCGATATAGAAATCGATCTGGCAACCGGTAAGAGTGACATCATACGGTACACAACTATCCAGGACGTCGGAACTGCAATTCATCCTTCATACGTTGAAGGTCAAATGCAGGGTGGGGCTGTTCAGGGAATCGGCTGGGCGCTAAACGAAGAATACTTTATGACGGATACTGGCTCGATGGCCAACTCCAGCTTCCTCGATTATCGAATGCCAACATCTCTGGACCTGCCGCTAATCGAGACAGTCCTTGTCGAAGTACCCAACCCGCTCCACCCGTACGGTGTGCGTGGCGTAGGTGAAACTCCGATCTGCCCGCCGATTCCCGCCATTGCCAACGCAATCTCCAATGCCCTTGGGATCAGGCTTTACAATACTCCCATGAATGCCGGAAGCATCATAGAAGCCCTTAGATAGGAACCCAACGAAATTTTGAAACTTTGAATGAGTTGGCAAAAAATAATGAATAGATGCGAGTAGCTGGAAGCCGAATTCAGCTTCCCGGCTAACTTGTTTCCAGAATAATTTAGACTTGGCTCTAACATCGGATCAACTAAACTTGGATCCAACGAGGAAATCGAATGGTCGCAACCTACGAAACAAAGACAGACTACAAGGTAGTCGGCAGCACACCTATCAGGCACGATGGGCTCGATAAAGTGACGGGTCGTGCCATCTACGGAGGCGACGTAAAAGCTCCGGGGCTTATCTGGGGAGATGTTCTCCGCAGCCCGCATGCCCACGCTAGAATCAAGAGCATCGACACCTCGGCTGCTGCAGCGATGGACGGTGTCTTCGCCGTGCTAACCCACGACGACTTCCCGAAAGCGGACGAGCGAGTCATCAGCGCTGGTGAGGATACTGTAGACCTCAAGCGCGATCAGGCGAACATCATGGCCGACGACAAAGTCCACTACAAAGGCCACGTCGTCGCAGCTGTCGCAGCCGTCGACCGCAACACCGCCGAGGAGGCAACTCAAGCCATCAAGGTTGAGTACGAGCTACTTTCACCGGTATCCGATGTATACAGCGCTATGGCCGACGACGCCCCGATCATTCTCGAAAATCTTATCGGTGATCACCTCGGAGAGAATGTCCCTAACACGAACGTCGCAAAGATCTTCCGGCATGAATTCGGCGACGTAGACGACGCATTTGCGAACTCCGACATCGTCATCGAACGAACCGTCTCGATGTCAATGATCCATCAGGGCTACATCGAACCGCACAACGCCACTGCCATCTGGGCAGAAGACGGCTTACTGACAGTATGGTCCAGCACACAGGGTTCGTTTGGCGTGCGATCGCAGACTGCAGGACTCCTAGGAATCCCCGAATCTCGCGTAAAAGTGAACTACGTTGAAGTCGGCGGCGGCTTCGGAGGAAAGACCAAGGTCTACTTCGCACCCATCGCAGCGCTGCTTTCGCGTGCATCAGGTGGGCGCCCGGTCAAATTCGTCATGGATCGAACTTCAGTGTTCGAGGCTACAGGCCCCGCACCCGGCGGCAAGGTCCGAATGAAAATCGGCGTCAACAAAAACGGCAAGATTACCGCCGCCGACACCGATCTCATGCTCGAAGCTGGCGGATTCCCGGGTTCGGCAGTCGGAGCGGCGGCAATCTGTGTTTTCGCCTGCTACAACCTGCCTGCATCGCGAATCACCGGATACGACATTGTCGTGAACAAGCCAAAGTCCGCCGCATACCGAGCACCCGGCTCACCGCAGGCATCATTCGCTATCGAAACCGTGATCGACGAAATCTGTGACGAACTAGGACTCGACAAAATCCAGTTCCGACTTGACAATGCCGCCCACGAAGGTACTCGCCGGGGTGACGGTGTTCAGTTCACCCGCGTCGGCCTCGAAGAATGTCTAGAAGCTGCACGAGATTCAAACCACTGGAAGTCACCACTCGGCGGCGCACCAGCCGGCAAGGCACGTGGACGAGGAATCGCTTCTGCCTACTGGATGAACGGAGGCGGTAAGTCTACCTGCGACCTCATGCTCCAGGACGACGGAACCGTAATGATGAACGAAGGTTCTGCCGACATCGGTGGAACACGAACCTCCATAGCCATGCAGGCTGCCGAAGTTCTCGGCATCCCGGTTGAAGATTTCCACCCGAGCATCCCCGACACCGACTCGATCGGTTTCACGGGTGTAACCGGCGGATCGCGAACGACATACACAACGGGTCTCGCCGCCTATAACGCAGCACAAAAACTGGTTGTCGAGCTCAAAGGACGCGTCGCCGACCTCTGGGAAACCGAAGTCGGAAACGTGGAATTTGCCGATGGCACATTCACCGCAAACGGCGATTCGATCGGAATCCAGGAGCTCGCCGGCAAGCTCGACCCCACAGGTGGGCCAGCTACCTCTACCTCCTCTGTAAACCTCGCCGAAGCTGGTAATTGCTACGGTGTCCACATCTGCGACCTCGAAGTCGATCTCGCCACCGGCAAGACTGACGTTATTCGATACACCGCAATTCAGGACGTCGGCAAGGCAGTTCACCCGCAGTACGCCGAGGGGCAGATTCAGGGTGGAGCTGTTCAGGGAATTGGCTGGGCGTTAAACGAGGAGTACTTCATCACCGACGATGGAGCAATGGCAAACAAGTCCTTCCTCGACTACCGAATGCCAACCTCGCTCGACATGCCCATGATCGACACGATCATGGTCGAAGTGGCGAACCCACTGCACCCCTACGGTGTCCGTGGAGTCGGTGAAGTTCCAATTTGCCCGCCGCTTTCAGCAGCCACACAGGCTATAAAGCAGGCAACCGGCAAGGCATACTATGAACTTCCAGTGAAGCCTGGTCGTATCCTGGAAGCACTGAACACCGATTAAAAAATACCTACCTAAAGGGAGAGCATTGAGATGGCAACCGTCTTCCTCCCTTACGCTCTGCGCAAATACGCTGACGGCGCAGAGCAAGTAGAAGTCGCCGCGAGTACTCTCGGTGAACTGATCGACAATCTAGAAACAGCCTATCCCGGCACAATGGATCATCTCATTGTAGATGGTGCTCTCAAGCCCGGACTTTCCGCGATAGTCGGTCACCTCGCTACACGACGTGGCCTGCTCCAAAAACTCGACCCTGATGTCGAGGTCCACTTCATCACCGCTATTTCCGGTGGCTAGTCAGTTGCTTCGCGCTCAACATCCCTTAAAGCGATAACCAGCCCTGCCATTGATAGAATTGGCGCATCAATTTCGAATCAATTCGCATCGTAGTTACATTCGAAATTACTAATCAACGATTTGAGACGGCCTAAAATGACTATCACCGAATCCTCTGGCGATTCTGTAACTGGCGAATTCGTGTTCGAAAACGGAGAAGTTCTCGACGCCTCCTCTAAACAGGTAATTGCCAATGGCGTCGGCACGATGCTGATGGCGATCGGTGACGACGTAGATGATCAAGGAACCGCCGACACCCCTAAGCGGGTCGCAAACATGTACGACGAACTGCTCGCCGGCTACCAGATGGACCCGGTCGAACTACTCAACGGCGCCATGTTCGATGTGGAGTACGACGAAATGGTTGTCGTCAAAGACATCGACTTCTACTCACTCTGCGAACACCATATACTGCCGTTCTATGGCAAGGCGCATCTTGGATATCTTCCCAACTACAAGGTTATTGGTCTGTCAAAAATTCCTCGACTCGTAGAAATGTTCGCAAGACGTCTACAGGTCCAGGAGCGAATGACCGAGCAGATAGCCACCGCCATGGACGAGCTCATCCAGCCCAACGGCATCGGAGTCGTAGTCGAAGCACAACACCTCTGCACAGCCATGAGAGGCGTACGCAAGCCCAATACCACTATGACAACCAGCGCTGTGAGAGGCACATTCAAAAAGAACGCTTCAACACGAGAAGAATTCTTTAGCCACGTCCGCCAATCGTAAGCACCATGTGTCAGCAAAAGTCGCAGTCAAGGCAATCCGCAGTATGGATCCAAACGGAAAAATAGCGCTTGTAACCGGTGCAGGCCGAAGAGTTGGTCGCGCCCTCGCGCTCGCACTCGGCGATGCAGGTTGCCGGGTAGCAGTTCACTATGACCAGTCCGGGCAAGACGCAAATGAAACGGTAGCGCTCATTCAGTCAATGGGAAGCGAAGCCATCACCATCAAGGCTGATTTCGAAGACCCACGGCAAGTTGAATCACTTGCCGAATCGGTACACGACCAGCTTGGTCCGATCGAAATCCTGATCAACAATGCCTCCATATTCGACAAAATCAATCTGGCCGATATCTCAGTAGATAACTGGGACCGTCACCTCGCCATCAACCTACGCGCACCGTTCTTGCTGGCTCAGGCAATGCAAGCCCAGCTGGGCGACAACTCTCACGGCAAGATCATCAACCTCAACGACTGGCGCACAGCTCGTCCAACTCGATTCGCCTACGGTGTAACAAAAACTGCCCTGTCAGGACTCACACGAACACTGGCTCTCTCGATGGCACCAAACGTCCAGGCAAATGAAATATCGCTCGGTGCCATCCTGCCGCCCTCCGACATTCCGGTCGATCGCGCCCGCGATGAGATCAAGATAGACCTTGGCCCCGCCGACCGCATGGGGTCACTCAACGAAGTCGCAGATGCGATGATGATGCTCCTGCAAAACGACTTCATTACCGGCGAGACGATAAACGTCGACGGCGGACGTCACATCCAATAGATAGTTAACCCAGAAATGCTACCATCTCCAGACGGAAAACCACAGTTCGACACAGTCCGCATTGAACGGCTCGAGCTCGACTGCACCATAGGCATTAACCCGTGGGAACAACTCACTAAACAGCGGATCACTATTGATATCGAAATCAACGCCGATCTATCTGCAGCCAGCGCTTCGGACGCGATAGAAGACGCCATCAACTATCGAACAATCTCTAAAGCAGTGACGTCCGAAATTGAAGAATCTAGCTACGGACTCGTAGAAGCACTCGCAGCTCGAGTAGCTGAAATCTGTCTTGAAGAATTACGTGCCAAATCAGATGAAATCACTGATCGTAAGCCCGGCTCAGTAAGAAAAGCTGAAGCCGTCGGAGTGATTATATGATTGAGGTGGCCAGAGAGCTCAACGTT
>CAYTAO010000078.1:0-10828 GCA_964435915.1 uncultured Dehalococcoidales bacterium | reverse complement strand
ATCGGTGGAGATCATTCGGTACATCCAGTTTCCGCCAGCTGACAGGTTGCCCATCATTCCCGAGTATTCGGGGTGGTATCGACGGATCAGGTTGTCGGTGAGTCTGGAGGGGTGGGCGACTGCGTCAAGGAGATCCTCGACCGTTTGGTCGTATCCGGTTTTGACCAGATCGTCGAGTTGCTGGCGTGTTGCACCGAACCCTGCTCGTCGCATCAGGTGGGCCATAAGTTGAACGTCTGTACTTGTCATTTCTTACCGCCTGATCAGGTCGAATTGTTCGTAGTGATCGTTGAGGATTGTGGAGGGATCGATGCCCATCCACTGATCCAGCAGGGTTGCGTAAGTGCCACGGAAATCGTTGTTGAAGCACATGTCACCATCGACCTGTGCGCCTGGGCCGAGTGACGGATACTCTCCGTATAATCCGCCCTTGACCGAGTTGCCGAGGATGAATGCCACGCCACCGGAGCCGTGGTCGGTCCCGCTTCCGTTATCCTTGATTCGCCGTCCGAATTCAGAGAAGATCATCACAACCGCATCGTCTCCGCGATCGTGCTCGTCGAGGTCGGCTAAGAAATCGCTTATTGCCGTAGATAGATCGTTCCAGAGCCTAGCGTGGTTTTCGAGTTCGCCAGCATGGGTGTCGTATCCGCCGTGCTGTGTGTAGAAGACACGGGTACCGAGATCGGCGAGCATGACCTGTGAGATAGCTCTGAGGCTCTGGGCGATCGGTACATCAGTTTGGTATTCGATTGTTGAGGAGTAAGCCTCTGGTGCAGCACGGAGAATGTCGGCACCGAGATAGGCTCCCATTCCGGTGTCGCTGATCTGTTGTAAAACGGCATCTCGAGTGTCGTCGGGGCCGTACATGCGGGCGAAGACATCTACTGCTAGATCGCGTGTCATTTGATCAGCGATATCGGGCATCAGGCCATAGGTTGCGAGATTTCCTACCGATGCGACAGGTACGCCCTTGGCGTGGAGCGCTCTTGGTAGTCCTCGACCGAAGTTGATGCCGGTGATGACATTTTTGCCGTCTGGGTTTAACTCGCGGATTGTACGACCGAGCCATCCGCTGTCGGCGATGTGGTCGGACTCTGCGGTGTGCCAAATGTCCATCGACCGAAAGTGAGATCGGTTGGGCTTCGGGTAGCCAATGCCCTGGATGATCGCCATATTTCCGGCGTCCCAAATGCTTTTCATGGGGCCGAGGCTGTTGCTCAGCCCAAGGGTGCCATTGAGGTCGATCACCTGATCTTCGGAGAGGTGAATCGCCTTCCTAGAGTCATGGTATATGCCGTTTGTGTAGGGCACGACAGTGTTCATGGCGTCGTTTCCGCCGGATAGCTGAATAACGACCAAAGATGGTTTGCGTTTTGCGGTCACCACGGTGGCGACTCCCTCTGGATAGGATTCGGATGAAGATTGTCTGGTGCATGTTAGCAATACTGTGCTTGTCTGAGAAGCTCCGAGACGGAACTACGGATGTTTGCCAGCATGAGAAGCGTGTTTATGCGCGGCTCTCTTTGAACGGGGTGTGAATTGGCTGAGGAGGATTTTCAGTTGCTGAAAGGTCTACTCGAGTTGAGTTCGCAGGATTCCTGTACTTACTCTGCCTGTGACCTGCTCGGCCAGATCTTCTTTGCCAGTCCCGTACTTGGCATGGCGATCGCTGTTGCGCCGATCAGGCCCATGGCGAGGCTGATCCAAAGGGCGATGTCGTAGCTTCCCGTCGCGTCGTAGATCCAGCCAGCCAGCCAAACTGCGCTTGACGCCCCGAACGGCATGACGGTAAACATGGTTCCGATAATTGTGCCAAGTCTTCGTAACCCGAACTCGTCCGAACTGACCGTACCTGTCAGAGAAATCGCCGAGGTCCATGAGCTTCCGATAATCACTATTCCGAGAATTGCCATCGGGAGGGCGTTCGCTAATAGGAGGACGACATACCCGATTGCTCGTATAAGGTATGCCATCGATAAGAGCTGTCGGCGTCCGAATCTATCGGCGAGATACCCGAATCCGAGTCCTCCTACGAGTCCCGCAATTCCTACGGTCGCAAGGGCGTATGCGCCATTAATGGCCGTGGTATCAAAATCTGTTGTGTAGGCGACAAAGTGGGCATTCACGAAGCCCATTGTGTAGCCTCATACAAAGAAGCCGATAGCGAGTCGCCAGAATAGGCCGGTTCTGCACGCCTGCCCGAGTGATAATCCGATGTTGGGATTTGGTGACCCTTTGGTCAGAGTTGTAGTTTCGGCTCCGTCTTCGTACAGGTTGTCGATATCAGGTTCGTCAGCATGCTGACCGGGTCGTGGCCTGCTTCTCAATAGCAGAAGAACTAAGGGCAGGATAAGGAGGAGCAGTATTCCAGCCAAGACCAGATAGCCTTCGCGCCAGCCAATAAAAACAACCGCCAGTGCGGCGATTGGCACCATTGAAGATTCTCCAACGGCCGAGCCTGTCCCGGCGACCGACATCGCAAGTGCGCGTCTGCGGGTGAACCATGCACTAACGATTTTTGCGACGGCTCCCGGAGATGCCAGAGTGCCCCCGATGCCCATGATTACGAACAATACGTAGACGTGCCAGACTTCCTGCACGAGTGACATTCCTGCCAGCGCAAGCCCACCGATCAACACACCACTGACGGCGATCAATTTGGGATCGTATCGCTCGGCGAGCATTCCGGCGATGGGTCTGAGACCACCGGTTGCGAGTCCTGCGATTGCGAGCGCACCAGCGAGCGAGCCTCGGCTCCAGTCGAACTCTTCGGTGACTGGCTTTAAGAACACGCCGAACGAGAAACGTGAACCAGCACTGCCGAACAGCATTATTGCGGTGCCGAGGACGACTATCCAGCCATAGTGGATATTTCTAATTTTGGAGATCAGGGGTTATCGAGAGTTCTGATTGATGGTGATGACGATGGCAGCGCAGGATAACTGATCTTTTGCGGGTTGCGTGCGACTTTTTCTGAGAGATCAGGTTGTGTTTGCCCGGTTGTTGGGATGGAGTTTCTGGTGGCTGGGATTACGATCGTTCGTGGGCCTCAGGACGGCATGTGGGTTGTGGTGTGGTTGAATTACCTGTGGGTGAGTTGAATGGATGTTTCATGGACCAAAAAAGGGGATGGGTTCGACCATCCCCTTTAACTATGTTTATGTTAAACCCGGGAATTAGTTGGTCGCTGCCGAGCAAACGGTGTCGATAACTAGTTGGGTAACGATGTACGGGTCACAGTTCGCGTTCGGGCGTCGGTCTTCGATATAACCTTTGCCGGCCTTGTCGACCTGCCATGGGATGCGAATTGAAGCGCCGCGGTCAGACACGCCATAGGAGAACTGGTCGTAGCGCTGAGTCTCGTGTTCACCAGTCAGTCGTTGTTCAACTCCAGCACCGTACCCTGCGATGTGTAGTTCGGGTTTACCCGGAGCTCCGAGTGCCTCGGCAGCGGCAAAGCACGCGTCGAGTGATTCACGCATCTCGGTGGTCGAAAAGTTTGTGTGGCAGCCCGCGCCGTTCCAGTCCCCGGGTACTGGCTTCGGGTTCAGCGTTGCGGATATTGGTGTGCCCTTTGGACCCAAAAAGTCTTCAGCGATTCGGTACAGAATCCAGCGTGCGAGCCAGAGTTCGTCTGCGACTCTAGGAGCGGCAACCGGGCCGATTTGGAATTCCCATTGCCCGGGCATTACTTCTGCGTTAATACCGGAGATGTGCAGACCGGCGTCGATGCATGCCTGCAGGTGAGCGTTTACTACTTCGCGTCCAAAAATTTCGTCGGAACCAACGCCACAGTAGTATCCGCCCTGGGGTGCCGGGAAGCCGTTGTCGGGCCAACCGAGAGGAGCGAGTCCTTCAAAGAAGGTGTACTCCTGTTCGAGGCCGAACCATGTGTCGAGGCTGCCGTACTGTTCGGCTGAGGCGGCGCACTTGGTGCGGGTATTAGTGGGGTGCGGTGTCATGTCCGTGAGAAGGGTTTCGCACATAACCAGTTTGTTGTCACCACCGCGAATCGGATCGTCGACGATAAGAACCGGATTGAGCACTACGTCTGATTGGTCACCCGTAGCCTGATTGGTCGAGGAACCATCGAATCCCCAGATGGCGCATTCTTTTCCGTTTTCGATCACCTGGGCCTTCGACCTCAACTTGGCGGTTGGCTCAGTGCCATCAATCCAAATATATTCGGCTATGTAGGGCATCGTTAGTGTTCCTTGTTCTTGTTGACTGTGCTGACTGAGTCGCACTGGGCTGATCGAGCCTTAAATGGTGACGGTTTTGCGGAAGCGTGCATGTTACGTGCGAACTGCATTTTCGTATAGTCACGGTTGCGCGACTAACGAAATTCCGCAGACTAAACTATCGCAAACGTGTTTCGAAGGTGTTTCTATATCCACTATTTTTTTGAATTTCTTCGAAACAAATTCAGATTCTCACATCAACTATTCAGCACTGTATCGACGCAGTGTGTTTGGTATCTCATAATCAAGACATGAATCAAGAACACTTCGAGCTTTTATCGGGTACAGCAGAAGATTTGACGGCGTGGCATCGGGCCAACTCACCCGAGCAATTGGACTTGAAGGGTGCTGATCTGTCGGGTCGAGATTTACGTGGTCGGGATTTCACGCGTGCGATGCTCGATGGAGTTGATTTCTCGGGGGCGAATCTCGAGGAGGCAGTTTTCTCTGAGGCGAAGTTGCGGCGTGCCAACCTGTCTGGTGCTTCGATGAAGAAGGCAACACTTCATCGCACTAATTGTGTTGGTGCCGATTTAACAGGTGCTGATTTGACTGGAGCGGGGTTATATCGTTGCGTGCTTCGGGATGCGACGATTACGGGCGCAATATTCAAGGCGGCTAGCATTTTCAAAGTGGCGTGGCCTGAGGGTGTTGACGTTCGGGCACACGGCTAGGAGTGTTTGGTGTTTAGCTCTGGGGTCATCGGATGTCTTATTGTGTATCTGCGACGCGGCCCCTAACCCCTCCCGGAGGAGAGGGACAGGAGATATCTGGTGGCTAGTCTCCTAATCCGCCTGTTACTCGCATCAGGGTTTCTTGGACGAGTAGTTCGTGATCGAGGGTTCTGAGCGGTTCTGACTCACCTTTGATATTTCGGACGAATTCTGCAAACGTGTCGACGTATCTTTCTCTGTGTTCGATCTTGACGACGTTGACACCCTTTTTGTATTCGCCCCGGTTTTGTTCCAGCGTAAGCCGGATAGTGTCGGCGGGTTCAAATGGTTCCATGATTGCGGAGCCGATCGTGCCGTAAACCTCGAAACGACGAGCCATCGGTCGCGGTTCCATCGCTGCTATGTCGACAGTGGCAATTGCACCGTTGTATTCGAAGACGCCGAGTGTGTTGTCCATCACGTCGCGGGTTTCTGATGTTGCATGCTGGAAAAATCGACTGACTTTATTGGGTCGCCCGAGGAGCCATACGATCTGGTCGAGCATGTGTCCGCCGAGATCGAACATCACTCCGCCCTGGTGATGGGCGAGTCCTTTGCGTCCGGTGAACTGCCCTTCAGGGTTGTCTTCGGTAATCCATGTCGACATGTGTGCTCGAATCTGGAACACGTGACCGAGAAAGCCTGATAGTGCCCAATTGGCGATACGCTCGAATCCATCGTGTTTGCGGAACATGTAGCCCATTTGGATATAAGTTCCCTGGTTGCGTGCTTTTTCTACGATGCGCTCGAACCGTGGATAGTCTTCACCGGCGGGTTTGTCATAGAACGCGTGCTTGCCTGCGGTGACGATTTCTTCGGTGAAAGTGAGGCTTTCCTTATTCGCGCCTTCGGAAGTAACGGCCACGACAGTTGGGTCGTCGAGAAAAGCTGAGGGGTTGTCGACGAACTTCACATTGCTCCATGATTGATCGTTGGAGTTTTCGATTTGCGTACGGCGTTTTGGATCCGGTTCGTATACTCCTACCACCTCGATTTCCGGGTGATCGAGCATTACCTGGAGTACTCCTTTGGCGTGGCCGTGTTTGGTTCCGTACTGGGCTATTCGCAGTTTTTCGACCATGAAAATGTTACTCCGGGAGGGATTGTGAAACGGTGGATCGATTGTGATCACTGGCGAGTTGGGTCGAACGTCGGGGTAGTCTATGCCGGACAAGTCGATATCTGGCGCGAAGTTGTGGATGTTTAGGCTGAACGGGCTGCCTCGATGAAGGCTCGGATTCGATCAGGGTCCTTTATGCCGTCAGTTTCGACACCACTCGAGACGTCGACACCCCATGGTGATAATTCGGTTATCGCACTCTGGACGTTCTCAGGTTTGAGTCCACCTGCAAGTAGAACGTTTTTGCGGTTTGCAATGCCTCGGGCAGTGGACCAATCGAAAGATAGTCCTGATCCGCCGGGTGTTGTTTTGTCGAAGCGATCGAGGAGAACGCCGTGACCTGCGTCGAGAAGCGGGGTGATGACCTCATCTAGATCGGCGGGCGTTGTGCCGTCTTTGATTCGAACCATCTTTAATAATGGCACCTCTACTTTGGAGAAATAATCGGTGTCTTCGTCACCACAGAGTTGCAGGTAGTCGAGCCCAGTTTTGCGAGTGATTTCGTTGACGAAATCTGGATCCTGATTCAGGAATAGTCCGATGATGCCGGGTCGATTCGTGTTGTTGCTTTCCGATAGGTGGGCACGGTATTCAGCGATTATCTGTGTGCCTTCATCTGGTTGAAGTTGCCTGCGGACACCTTCTACGAAGTTGAAGCCGAGGTAGTTGGCACCGGCTGTTGCGGCGACGAGTGCCGCTTTGGCGCTGCGGAGGCCGCAGATTTTAATTTTAGTTGTTTCGTTTGGCATCGAGCTATCCCACTTCCACCGCAGACATCGCCTTAGCGAGCTCGCTTACGTCGCTGCCGGCCTTCATTAGCGACTCTCCAACGAGCACGGCCTTCGCACCTGCGTATCCCATGCGCTCGACATCAGTGGAGTTTTTCATTCCGCTTTCGGCGACTCGAATTCGGTCGTCGGGGATTTTCATGGCGAGTGTTTCGAATACCGATAGTGAGGTCTTGAGTGTTTTGAGGTTTCGGTTGTTGATGCCGATGATGTTGGGTTCGATGTTCATCGCGATATCCAGTTCGGGTTCATCGAAAACCTCGACAAGTACGTCCATGCCTATCGAGGTTGAGAGGGTGAAGAGGTCCTCGTACTGCTTGGGATCGAGTATTGCGATGATGAGGAGGATGCAGTCTGCACCTGCCGCTCGAGCTTCGTGCACCTGATACTCGTCGACAATGAAGTCTTTGCGAAGTACTGGAACCCGCGAGGCTCTAGCGATTATTGAAACGGCTGCGAGATCTTCGATTGAACCTGAAAAATAGTCTTGTTCAGTAAGGACCGAGATTGCTGCGGCTCCAGCTTCGCAGTAGACGCTTGCACGGTGCGCGGGGTCGAGGTTAGGATCGAGTGATCCTGCCGAGGGGGATGAACGTTTCATTTCGGCAATGAGCGAGATGCCGCTTTTTCCGCCTATGGTTCGTTGCAACGAGAGTGGCACGCTGGAATTTTCCGCGATGGTTCGTAGTTCCTGTAGTCCGCGTTTTTTCTTAGCTTTTTCGATGGTGATGAGTCGCTTTTCGACGATTTCACCAAGGATTCCTGGTATCTCAATCAAGACTGTTCCTGACTTACTTTTATCAACGAGTTGAGTTTTTCTTGAGCGGCACCTGAATCGAGCGAGTCTTGGGCAAGAGCGGCTGCTTCTTGGAATGCGACAGCTTTTCCTGCGGCCATCAGGGCGGCTGCCGAGTTGAGGACCACGACATTTCGGCGTGATGTATCCGGGGCGACAGGTGGGTTGTGGCCGCTTCCCGCTCCAGCGAATATGTCTTTGATGATTTGTGCGGATTCTTCTGTGGACTCGACGACCAGATGTTCTCGCTTACCATCTTGGAGGCCGAAGTCTGCGGGTCTGGTGCGTCGCCGTTTTACGCCGTCTTTGTTGACCTGGTAGATGCGTGTGTGGCCTTCGATATCGATTTCGTCGGCTCCAGAATCGGCGTTAACGACGAATGCATATTCGGTGCCAAGAATTTCGAGTGCCTTAGCGATTTTCTCTGCGAATCCTGCATCTGACACACCAATTACTTGGCGATTCACTCCGGCCGGGTTGGTCAGAGGGCCTAGAAAATTGAAGATTGTGCGTATGCCGAGTTGCGGGCGAAGAGGTCCGGCGAACTTCATCGCAGGGTGGAACGCCTGGGCGAACATGAAACCGATACCTACTTCAGTGAAGCAGTTTTTGACCCCTTCTGGACCGAGGGTGATGTCCACGCCGAGAGCTTCCAGAACATCGGCGCTACCGGTCGAACCTGACATTGCCCTGTTCCCGTGCTTTGCGACTGGTACGCCTGCTCCGGCTACAACGAATGCTGAGGCGGTTGAAATATTGAACCAGTTGAGTCCGCTGCCGCCCGTGCCGCATGTGTCGATCATGTCAACATCGCTATCGATGTGGAGTGAGACTTCTCGCATGATGCTAGCCATGCCAGCGATTTCGAACGGAGTTTCGCCCTTCATTCGCATGGCGGTTAGGAACGCACCGAACTGCGCCGGGGTGGCTTCGCCGGTCATGATTTCGCGCATGGCGTCGGCGGCCTGATCCTGCTCGAGGTCAGTGCCTTCGACTGCGGTCTGTATTGCCTGTTGAATGTTCATTTGTTTTTACTTCAGTTTGGATCAGTGTCGGCTGGGGTGGTTGCCTTTCCTCAATAAAACCGCTATCAGGGGCTTGGTGAAGGCTTGTCGATGAAGTTTTGGAGTAGGTCTTTGCCTGCTTCGGTCATTATCGATTCGGGGTGGAACTGCACGCCTTCTACGTCCAGCTCCCTGTGTCGTATGCCCATGATGATGCCGTTTTCTGTTTGGGCAGTCACTTCGAAGTTGTCAGGAACGGTATCGGGTTCGACAGCCAGCGAGTGATAGCGCACCGCCTCGAACGGCTGAGGTAGTCCGGCGAAGACTCCCTTGCCTTCGTGCTGAATTAGCGAGGTTTTACCGTGCCTGATTTCGCCGGCACCGCTTACGACAGCGCCGAACGCCTGGGCGATGCACTGGTGCCCGAGACACACGCCAAGCACCGGAACTTTACCTGCGAAGTGTTTTATTACGTCGACTGAAATTCCGGCGTTATCGGGCGTTGAAGGTCCGGGTGAAACGACCACTCGGTCGGGATTCATAGCAGCGAGTTGCTCGATAGTCGCTTTGTCGTTGCGAACGACTTCGACCTCGGCTCCGAGTTCGGCGAGGTACTGGAAGAGGTTGTATGTGAAGCTGTCGTAGTTATCGATTAGTAGAAGCATTGGATTATTCGTTTACTCTGCAGTAATTGTCGCAGCGTGCGGGGTTTCGGGTGAAATATTTTCGTTGCTTCGCCAGAGATGGACTTGAATCGATTCGGCTCGATTTATTGCCAGCAAAGGTGCTTTTGCCTTTTGGAGCGATTCGAGATATTCGGCTTCCGGATCCGAGTCGAAGACGATACCTGCACCGCCCTGCACGTGGGCTGTGCCATTTCTCAGCACGATCGATCGGATGATCGTTCCTGTATCTACTTCGCCGTTTGGTGCGAACCAGCCAATTCCACCGCAGTAGGGTCCGCGTCCTTCTTTTTCGAGTTCGGCGATTAGCTGGATTGATCGGATTTTTGGTCCTCCTGAGAGGGTTCCGATTGGGAATCCTGCCTCGAAGGCGTCGATGCCGTCTTTATCGTCGGCGAGTTCGCTTGCGACTCGTGAAACTAGGTGCATTACGTGCGAGTAGCGTTCGATGCGTTTGAACGACTTGACGTTGACTGTGCCGGGTTTGCTGACACGCCCGAGGTCGTTTCGTGCGAGGTCGACGAGCATTACGTGTTCTGCCAACTCTTTTTCGTTTGATAGAAGCTCGGCCTCGAACTGGAGATCTTCTTCGGCGGTTATTCCGCGTGGGCGTGTTCCGGCGATCGGGTGGACGGCTGCTTTGCCGCTCGAAGTGCGCAACATGAGTTCAGGGGACGCGCCGATCACCTGCATATCGCCAAGGTCGAGCATGTACATGTATGGCGAGGGGTTCATCGTCGACAGTTGTTCGTAAATGTCGATTGGGTCAGCTTGTGTTTGTGTCTCAACACGTTGCCCGAGTACGACCTGTATTAGCTCGCCGTCGATGATTGCTTTGCGGGCTTCGCTGACCATGTTCTGGAACTGGAGTTGCGCATGCGTCGTGTGAAGAGGCTGGGTTGGTTGATCGTTGTTGGCGGGACTTATATCGTTGATTTGACGGGCGGTGTTGGAAGCTGATTCGAGGGATTTGCAGATATTCGAAATTCGTGTCTCGGCGGTTTCGAATGATTGGCTGCGGGTGGCGAACACGATGATGTGGAGCTGGTCGAGGGCGCGATCGAATACGAGGAGTTCAGCCGGGAACAGCATTCCGGAGGTCGGTGATCCGGTTGGGTCGGTTGGCAGATCGCCGACTGATGGCTCGAAGTGCTTGATCGCTTCGTAGGCGATGTATCCGAATGCGCCAGCTACCAGCTCTGGTAGATCCGAAATAGGGGCAATCGTGCGTGACTCGAAGCGCTCGCGTAGTACGGTGATCGGGTTGGTATCTCCCAGTGCTTCGTTCTCGCCAGTGCGGATAACTTGCTCCGCTTTCGGGCAGACGTACGCATATATGGAAGCACCTGCTTCAGGAGATTCCGACTCGAAAATGAATGCTGGTTCGTCTTGTGAGCGGAGGGCTTTGAGAGAGTCGATTGGGCGAAGTGAGATTGAGTCGATGACGGGATGAACCGGAACGAGATCGATTAGCTTCGAA
>CAYTAO010000077.1:0-11026 GCA_964435915.1 uncultured Dehalococcoidales bacterium | reverse complement strand
GCGCCGCGGAGGTATATGCCCACCGGGCGAACGGAGACTTGCCTAAGCGATACGGAGTCGCGAAGCTCGGTGATGAGTCGCTCGGCGACCTGTTCTGGAGTGTCGGTGATATGGCTTGCCTGATCGAGGACATCCCAATAACGGTGAATTTTCTGTGTACCATCCTGGGCGACGGTCATCCAGTGGCCCGGTTGCAGCTTGTAAATTCCATCGAAGATAGTTTCCGGACCGGTGGTCGCCATGAAGCCGAGATACTGGCGAAGTCCGGCGAGATTGATTCGTGGTCGAACCCCAGAGGCAGCGTGGATCGCTTTTATCTCTGATGCAAAGGAGAAGGTTGAGCCGTTCACCGAGTAGTAAAGCGGCTTTACTCCAATGCGGTCTCTCGCTAGAAACAGCTGCTTCCGCCGAGAGTCCCAGAGGCCGAATGCGAAAATTCCACGGAGCCTGTCGAGGCATTCGACGCCCCATTCACGGTATGCGGTGAGCAGTACTTCGGTGTCTGAATGGTCGGTTAACCATCGTGTGTGGCCGAGCTCGGTTAGCTGCTCTCTGAGTTGGGCGTGATTGTAGATTTCGCCGTTGTAGACGATGGTGAGTTCGCCTGACGCGTCATGCATTGGTTGATTTGCGGATTCGGCGAGATCGATGATCGCTAGACGCCGGTGCGACATACCGACCCTGGCCTCGCCGTCCACCCACACACCAGATCCGTCGGGGCCGCGATGAGCCATCGTATTGGCCATAGCTTTGAGGAGGTATGGCGGTATCGGATCCGATTGCCTGGAATCGATTCTGAGGAGCCCGGCTACTCCGCACATGGTTGAGTGATTTTCAATGAACTAGTGTTTGCGAGCGGCCCGGTATGAAGGGGCCAATGTTGAAATATTTTGAAGTACGAAGTTTACTGATTCCCACTTGATTTATGATGGACTATGAGATGGAAATATAGAGGTCGCGCCAGCGAGCAATGACGTCCTTATACGCGTAGAGCGCCCTCGCTTTGTCTTTGCTGTGGGCACCGATTTTACTGGCGAGATTCGGATCGGCAGAGAGTTCTTTCAGCGCTGCGACGTACCCGTCTATATCGTTTGGCTGAATCAGATAACCACCGTCAGGCGTATCGATCATTTCAGGTATGGCACCGACCGGCGAGGCCACTACTGGTAGACCGATTGCCATTGCTTCAACTACAGCGAGCGGAAATCCTTCAGAGTGCGACGGAAAGAGCAGCGCGTTACAACTGGCGATGATTTCCAGAGCTGGAAAATGAGGCATTGATCCGGCGAGGGTTACGTTTGGGAGATCGGAAATTTTCCGAATGAACCCATCTGATTCGGCTTCGATCCGTATGTCGCCGACTAAAACAAATTCGTGTTCGGGCAGTTTTAAAGCAGTTTCATAGATTGTCCCTAAGCCTTTTGATTCGAGAAGTGCGCCCAGGTACCCAATTTTGAAGTTGCTCGTACTCGAAGGAGATTTTTCAGGGACGTTTGAAAAATCGATAAAACATGGCATCACGATTGTGATATCGTCGAAGTTCCCGAGGTGCTGAACGCCCAGCCGGCTGCCATCGCTGAGCGCCACTATCTGTTGCGAGCGGCGGAAGAGGAATCGATAAGCGATTTCGGTTCGGCGCGAGAGGGCGACCATACTGCCGGGGAGAAAATTTCCATTGAGATTTGCGACTACGGAAACTCGGAGCACTCGAGCGAGCCCTGCGACTAGAGCGTCTCGAAACACACCCCGCTCGGAAAGACTGCAGTTCACGTGTACGACGTTGGGCCGCTTAAAGATAAGAATCCAGATCAGACTGAAGAGTATTTGCAAGGTGCGTACAGCTTCAGTTACGAGGCTTCTCCGTTGATCTGTGATGTTTTTGCCACGTAGGCTTGAATTTATTATCGAAATACGCCAGCCGTCGCCCAAACCTCGATTTTGGATAGTTTCTGTCCAAGTTGCTATCCCACCTATCGGTGGCGGTAGTGGAGAGACGTATGCGATATGGCGGTTAGATTGCGACATTAACGTTATTTCGATGAAGGTTCTGGAGTGAGCCTATTATGGCTCACCGTTGAGAATATCGTTTCGCCATAGTTCTAGGTGGGCGTTCCAGAGGCTGCTGAGTACGATGCCCGGGAAGACCTGCCGTTGATCAAAATATTTCCTTCGTTGGATGTTGACCACAGTGATGATTAGGATCAACAGGATTGAAGGCTTCCAAGGAACGTCACCAAGGGTGGGACATAGGAAGCGGCGCCAAATCGGCGATGATGAACGGCAGTATTAATTTTTTCAGACCAGAAAGCTTTGATGGAATTCACGTTGAAATAATATTAGATTCGAATGCTGAACGGTGCACCGTGGTAGTGCCCGTGGTTACAATCGCGGCTAAATTAAGCCGAGGCAGGGTGTATTCTTGTCATGAATTTTCTCCAAAGCCCCACTGCTTAACGGAGATGTGATTCGGTGATTGGGGCGAAGTTCCATAGGCGTTCCTATTGATCAACCCACTGCATGACTGTTTCCGAACGACCCTAAACCCGCAATCTCCACGTTATTGTTTAGGGGCTTCTCCCAATAGAATCCCCGACCGTTTTGGGGGGCAGGCTTAGAGGAACGCCGGTAATGAGATTCTATTTCGAGTGGATTAATCAACGACTCGATTACATCGCACTCGTGCTCATACTCGCAGTATTGGCGGTATTGCCCATACTCCCACTGTCCTACTTAGTGACGAGCTTCGTAATAGACGACGCACTCTACTACCCGAAGATTGCCGCCAATGTCACGTCGGGCGCTGGCGTCAGCTACGACGGATTCACACAGACGAATGGCGTTCATCCGCTTTGGGAGATTCTTTGGATCCCGTTGGCAGGTTTAGCCCAGCAAAATAGTGATCTTTTGCTCAGGCTTGGTTTTATCATGTCGGCTGCAGTAACCGGCGGGGCATTCACAATTTGCTTTTTGCTATTTAGAAGACTGGGAATCCATCCGTACGCCATAACCCTTTCTCTGCTAGCTATGTTTTTCACCCGTGTCGATTTGTGGATGAGTTTGATGGAATCGGCTCTGACGTTTTTATTGCTGGCTACAGTGCTTTACATAACGATTCGTGGGGTCCAAAACAACGGTCCAAAATTCATTATTTCTGTAGTCTATGGTGCCGCTATTGCTGCTCTTTTCTTAGCGCGTCTGGACACGGTGATTCTTGCACCTGTTCTGATGGTAGCCACTGCGTATGTATGGGCTGGGAACTGGAAGCTCAGAGCACGTCACCTGGTTGTCATTTCGATAACTGCGTTGGTAATAACCACACCGTACGTGATTTGGAATCTAATGAGTTTTGGACACCTTGTCCCCGTGTCGGGCACGGCCAAGATGAGCAAATGGTCACTGGATCACATCGACGATGGCCTGCTAGTGATACCTCGAGCCGCAATTGCAAAATTACCAGGACCAGATTTAGGTTGGCAGATATTGTTAATTGCGTTCATCGTGATTAGCATAGTGGGTGCAATTTATCGACGTAGTGTGTGGACTAGTGCAGTAGTTAAATATCGGAGCCTGAGTGTCGTACTCGGTGCTTATGTCATCGCTGTCGTCCTACGTCAGTTGTATCTAGTGGCAGTTTTAACAGACGAGATTGTGCCCTGGTATTTGGTACCGGAGACAGTGCTATTAATGATTGCCGTTGCACTGGGTGTTCACGCGGTAATTCCCAGAATTCGTGAAGGCTTTGTAATTCACGCTTCGGTGGTTGTCGGATTCGTGATTTTGACCACGGCGGGTTTCGCGTATTTGATAAGTGATGCAAGCAGTGCAAGAACAGCTAATTCGGTGACATACGAGACTGCTCTTTGGGCCAAAGAGAACCTTCCTACCGATTCCAGCCTCGCCATGTACGACTCGGGAATCGTCAGCTACATCTCGGGCAGAGACACGCTGTCAGTCAATGGTCTTGCTACCGATTTTGAGACTATGGAAGCACTGAGCTCCGGTGGAGTATGGGAGGTATTTGAGCAGTTCAAGATCGGTTATCTGGTGCAGATAATGCCTCTCTCGGCCATCGATCATCTGCCTGGTGATGCAGTGCTATTTCGGAGTGAACCCTTTCCTGTAGGGCACGTGTATTCGGGTCAAATAATTTATGTTATGGATATTGAAACGTCAGGTATTTCTGCTGCGTTGTCAGAACTTGGGTATCCGTAACGAATCTACGTTCTATACGTGATGGATGTTGGTTACTAGAAGCCGTATTAGCGGATTGCGAATTAGCGAATAATCAATCGATTTCAAAGTGGATTTCACTTGAACCCGACCCTGAATGGCTTACGACTAACCGTTGTGTAGGCACTAACGTCCCGTAGTGAGGTGAGTAGTCGGCCACATCAACGGAAATATGGGCACCGGGTGCATTGGTGTGCATCATGATTTCGATATCGGCGAGGTTTAGTTTCACGGTATTTTGATCGTTCGATTCGATGACATTTACCGATACGTCAGGGTGGAAAATAAATACCTGCTGCCACGGCTGGTTACTATCAAAATTGTCCTCGATCACGAGTTGTGCGTTCCCGGTATCCACGGATCTGGTGAGAGTCCAGTCGTCCCAACGATAGGTTGCGGATAGTGAATCTGAATTCGACTTGAGGACGTCAATTTTCCCGATAGACGACAGCTGGAATAGGTCGGCCTGTTCGTTCCCGCGACTTTCACTCGGGCCAGCGGTTGAGTGGTGGTGACGGGCACGTAGTTGATTTCTGACGGTGGCGTCGCTGGTATAAACCCCTGTTCCCGGATCGACCAGAACGTCATGGCCGTCGACCGATAGTTCAACCGTCAGAGCATCGTCGTGCAGGTGCCCTGTAGGGTCTGATTGAACTGGCTCGAAAGTACGTACAGCAACCCAGAGCCGCTCGGTTTGAGACAGCCATACCCCGGACCGCACGATCGTTTGGCTGGTCGTTTCATCCTCGTCACGAAACGCCGCTTGTGCTTCGGAGAGTTGATCTCTGTTAATTCCCAGTGTTGGTAGGAGTGACTCTGGGTTTACGTTCTCATCATGATCCGCAGAGGTATTGGCAATGCCCTGTGCGAGGTGGGCCAGGTGAGAATGGTTGAGCGTGTCTTCTCCTGCTTCCGAAAGTGGTCGCGAAAACTTCAGATATCTGCCCGCGTCGTGATCGCCAAACTGAGGGCTCCGATCGTTCGGTTTCTTGATGAAATCCGCGTACGTGAACACTTTTGCGATAGATCGCCAATGGGATTGTTGATCGGTAATTCGAGATGCTGCCCAGGTGTGTGGGAATCTGAGAGTTGCAAGCGTTCCGTGAGTTAGGAGTTCTGTTACGAACCGGTGGTAACCGACGGAGCCTTCGACACTGAAGCCACCGCTGTCTACTGCGGCGCTCGCTTGCTCAGCAAGACCACCTGCGGCAATCTCTGCCCATATCGGAGCATCTTCGTGTGTTGGCAGGGCGGCAGCTATATGGGCTAGCCCTGCCATATCGGCGATGTAGTGATTGTTGGCTTGGGCGCCGCCTTCATCCGGATACTTGATTATGAAATGAGCGTGCTGCTCAAGCGATCTGGCTACGATCCAGATCACGGATGGGCTGAGACTTTCGGCAGCGTTTGCAATCGACAGTGCCCATATCCAGTTCGTGGCACGGATGGCCACCTCCATTGTCGAACGCCAGTTGACTCCTTTTCGCGCAGGGTTGGCAGCGATCCAATCGAGAAGTCGGATGCTTAGAGTCTTGTGATAGTTCACTGATGGTTCCACGTTACCGGCAATCGCCAAGTCGACCAGGTCGTGTCCACGCGAAATCTCCCAAGGGACCTTGATATCGACACCGGGGGCGGGTCCGATTGCCTGATCGAGCCACCAACCGCTTGGATCCCATCGATAACCCGATTTCACGTCGGTGTGCCAATCGACCATTGTGTAGTCGCCGTTGCTAATGGCGTCGACCAGGTTCGACGTTTGGGGTGATGCATCATCGAGAAAGTTGCTCGCTGAGTCCAGTTCGGCGAGGATTTGCTGAGCCCTTAACTGAAAGTCTTGGTCGAGGGACTGACGTTCGTACTTATGCCCGAAGGCGCCTTTTGCGTCTAGCTGTGATCCGGAACGAACCTCACCGGATCCCAGGACATCAAAAATTCCTTTGAGGGACAGATCAGCGTATTTAATATTTCCTGTAAAAGTTTCGTTGGTGAGTTCTGCTGTTCCGAACAATCGATCCGTCTCGCCAAGCCATTTTGCCGGGAAGTCCAGAGCGCTGTTCACGCCGCTTGCTCCCAATCGAGCCGCCAGAGCGTTGTGGGTGGGGAGCGGTGAAATCGCCAAGTCGCATCGACGTCGATATTTGTAGACGGGCCACCTGATTAACTGGCGCAGAGATTGTTTCAACAAGTTGGTCATGCCTGAGACTTACTCGGAATCACCGTTTAGGAATCGGCTCATGAAATCCACGGCGTCATTATTGGCGTTGAAATAATCTGCCACGTCGATCGATGCCGATTCGATGTCTTTTTTACTCATGGCGATATGAGTTGGGACGTTGCTGATCGACCTTGCAACGCTTTCTCCTACAGGGCACTCTCCGGGTGAGTAGTTGAAGGCGTTCTGGGTGTTGTAGACGGATACGGGCCAGTCGAGCCAGCGGCCGGTGTCGACGTTGTGTCGCCACATGTGGGCTTCAAATGCTTCTCGCTCTAAGACGATAAGGGGCATGCGTAAAAAGACGTTTGTATCGGCAAGCCAGGCGGGTGGTAGCTCGACTCCCACTGATTCGAGGGCAGCGATGTAGACGCGGTTGTTTTCTTGAATACGTTTGAGTTGTTGCGGCAGGCGTTTTAGTTGATGAATCAGGTATTTCCACGTGCTGTCAGGACCTGCCGCTCCGTACCTCTCGACAGGGGTCTGACTCTGCATCCCGCCGGTTCGTAACTCGCTCGATCTGAATACCCCAAGCTTATCCAGCAAAGGTGGGACGTAAGCGAGGAGTCCTGTGAGTTGAGGTCGGTAGCACATAGCGGAGATTGCGGCCTGCGAGAGTGTTTGTGCAGATCGGACTCGACCATGTTTTCCGGCGCTGTCTCTGATCGAGCGAGTTCGTGCTGCTCTTTCGGGGTCTTTGACCATCGCAATGCCGCCCCAGCCAGCGGATATGGTTTTCGTTACTTCGAACGACCAGAAAGCGTCGAACTCTCCGGTGCCGATCAGTGTTCCATCCGGATAACTGGATCCTAGGGCAATGCAGCAGTCTTCGATTATGGCGAGATTGCGCTGAGTGGCCAGCGTGCGAAACGGTTCGAGATCGACAGATAGCCCGAAGCTGTGTTGCACCACTATTGCCTGCGTTGCAGGGGTGACTGCATCAGCTGCGAGTTCGGGATTCATGGCGAGGAGTGGCAGGTTGATGTCGACCCATTTATAAGTTGCACCGATTGCCAGAACAGCCTGCGGAACGGCTTCGCATGTCATGCCGGTAAGCAGGACTTCTCCACCCGGCTCTACTCCATTCGCTATGAGGAGCGCTGCAAGTGACGATCGACCAGACGGAAAGCCGATCGCTTCGCCAGCCCCAACGTAATTGGCAAATTCATCTTCAAATTTAGATCGATGTTTCGTGCTTCCGAATCCGGTTAGTAGCCCGGTTGCAGACGCGGTTAGTAGCCCAATTGACTCACTGGTCGTGACGTTCTGGAGCGGGAACAGATTGTTTCTTGTATTGAGCAATGGTTGCTGTCGTCGGACGCTGCTGTATCACCGTGCGGTATTACATGGTAATTCCAAGTGGGAGAATTGGCTTTGTCACATTATTTCTTGCAGCTACATTGATTGCGCCAAAGCCTGCTCAAATACTTCCAGAGTCGATTCGGCCGCCACAACTGCATCGAACTTTACTTCAGCCGTTACTCGTCCTGCGGCGGCTATTCGCTTTGAGAGTTCTGGATCCAATCTCAGGCGGTTCAGGGCTCGTGCGAGGTCAGTGGGGTCATCTGCTTCGTACAGTAGGCCGTTCTCGCCATCGTCAATGGCCTCCGGAATGCCGCCGATTCGAGCTCCAACGGTGGCGGTTGAACAGGCCATCGCCTCTTTCATGCTCTGGCCCATACATTCGAGTTCTGTATGGGGTGAGACTACCAGTACATCTGCCGCCGAGTAAAATTCCGGCAGATCCTCTTCCGGGACGAACCCGGTGAACAGTAATTCGACGTTTTCAAGGTTTTTCGTGAGGTCCTGGAAGTGCTGTTCGTCCTGTCCTTTTCCACCGATTACCGCGACAACTTTAGTGTCGGAATCCATCAGTGTTAAAGCTTCGACGAATATATTGAGCTTTCTTTTAAGTACGAGACCGAGGACGGAAACGACGAACGCGTCGGGATCAACGCCGTTACGCTCACGCCAGAGGCTTCCGTCAACATCGGGGTTGAATTTCTCGGTATCGACGCCTGCGAAAATAACCCTGGTTGAGTTTGCCGGTCTCTGGGAGATTTTGCGCGCACCTGTCAGGCAGTGGCAACTGCTTGACAAAAGGAAATCACAGTTTTTAGCAGCCCATTTGTTTGCCCTGCGCCATCGACGGTGCTGAGGATCGACTCCGAAGCTTTCCCCGTATGCAGTGACAACAGATGTTGCGCCCGTGTTGCGCGCCACTTCCGTTGCGATCACTCCAGCAGGCCATAAATCGTGTGCGTAGATCAAATCGATTTGGTGCTGAAGGACGTAGGTTTCAAGGGCTGCCGCGTAATTGAATATGCGCATTGCGTTGGCCGGGCGAGTGATGGGTATGATCGCTGCCAATTTTGCAGCGTATCGCAGGCTTCGAAACAGGCTTGCTCTGTTCGCTGGAATCGTGAGGTTAGTGAATGTGGCTCCGGCCGGTGGTTTGGCTGAATCGGGTGCGTACATCGGAACGAAATGAGCTTCGATTTGATCGACCGGCCACAGTGCAAGGTGGTTTTCGACGACGCGAATGATCCCACCGTACGGTGGTGGGCATGGGGCAATAATTGCGATTTTCATTGAATCTTATTTTACGACCAACTCTCCAAACCGGGGGCTCTGCCCGCTTCTGTGTCGGTTCTAAAAATGGGTGAAAACCAGCATTGCGATGTATTCATGATCGAGAACATGTCGGAGGAATCGGCTGTGCGTTTGTGCAGCGAGAACACCATTTGCCAGACTTAGTCAGATATTTCTGTTTTCGGAAGAGCAGCAACCGCCCCGGCAATTCCGCACATATTTGTCTATGATCTTTCGCCGGTCTAGTCGTCTGATGAGTTTTCTTTTAAGTCGAAGATATCTTTGCGCCATATTTCCAAATGGGCGTCCCAATCGTATCGAGATTGCGCCAATCGGATTGCATCTTTTCGAAACTGCTGGCGTCGCTTGGCGAATATTTTGGTGAATTCATCTAGGGATTCAAATTCTATATTGTTGGGCTGGGGCGAAATTATGACTCCCACATTATGATCTAGCACTTGCTGTGAGGCATCACTCAACGCGGGTGTTGTAACCACTGCGAGTCCAGCGGCAAGATACTCGGCAAACTTCACTGGGGAGGCAACGATGTTCAAAGGATCTTGCTCTCTCAGTAGGAACCCAATATCTGCCGCGACGAGGTAGGTTGGGACATCCTTTGGATCGAGCGATAACACGACCGTACCGGGTGGGATCAGCGATTCGTATTCCGAAGCATCGATGTTGTTTCCAGATTGTTTGCTCGTGAGCAGTATGAACCGGGCATTCTCATTATCAAGCTTCGACCAGAGTGCCAGCATTTCGGGAATCATCTGGTAACGTGCCAATCCACCTGCGTAAATGTAGACGATGTCGTCATCTGAGAATCCGAGTTGTTTTCTAGTTTCACTTCGAGAGGTCGAGGCACTGTCGAATCGGTGAGTATCGGTACTTGAAGGAATCACGCTGACGGTGTTTACTCCGTAATTTTTCATCAGCTTGGCAGCGCCTTGATCGGAGATGGAGAGGTGCTTTGCAGCGGATCGAATAGCCAATTGAGTCAGCATCCTTAAGATCACCATTCGGATGCCTTTGATTCCAGAATTTTCAGCTTCGGCCACAACATCCCCCCGGAAATCATAGACGAGTTCTGGGCCAATGAATGTCGGAAATGCTATGTGAGCGATTACCGCTCCCCATATTCCTCGTACGTAGAGTTTTCTTATCGAATGTTGGCGATTAAGGCTGTTGAGTTGCCATGCAGATTTGAGGATCATAAATGGCAGTCGGGCGTCGCGAACGGTTCGCACTTCACTAAATTGTTGGGTGTAGGTGCTGAGGCTGGCTGAGTTTTGCGTTTCTACATTCGCGATGAGTCCGATCCTGTATCCGCCGCTGGCCAGTGAAGTCGCGGCGTCGATTACTTGAGTTTTAAGTACTGGTGAGTTGTCGATTGACAGTCCTCTATCGACTACTACGTACACGATATCCAGATCATGGTTTTTTACTCGCCTGGCTTCGATTTTGTACCGCGTCACGATCCCGGCGAGAACTGATATCAGGACTATGAATTGGGGTGACATTAAAAACGCGTTTACCATTCCGGGTAAAAAGAATGGCATAGCCAACAGTATGCTGATACCGCCGAAATACGCCACGAGCACCACGTAGCTCAGTATTCCCAGGATCCCACCTGAAACGAGCACTGAGATCCAATCGTTGTGGTAATGAACATCCCCATAATCCGGTGAAGGCTCTGGGCCTGTGCCAGTAAGTGATATCCATGATGGATTCACTATCCGTGCGCGAGCTCGATCCCATGACATAAATGGGCGCATCAGGGGGGAAGAGATAATGCGAATGCTGTCGGCGACCGGAGTCGTGATGGGCTCAGGTGTTGGTTGCACGACCGTAGTTGGGGTCACCTCTGTGGTCGGTTCGATGTCGGTGGTTGCCGTCGCAGTCAGTGTTGGTTGCACGACGGTAGTCGTCGCCACCTCTGTGGTCGGTTCGATGTCGGTGGTTGCCGTCGCAGTCGGTGTTGGTTGCACG
>CAYTAO010000076.1:5931-11366 GCA_964435915.1 uncultured Dehalococcoidales bacterium | reverse complement strand
TGTAGATCTGGGACCGGATACCGGCTCTGCGCGTAGTACGCTCGACGCTCGCCCTTGCTCTGGGCGCTGATCGCGTCGCTGTGCTTTCTGAAATTCGTTCATCACCGTCTTCGATTGAATCTTTAGGAGCATTGGACTGAACAAAAACGTTCGGTCGGCTTATACGGCGGTTCTTGCGTGGTCCAGATTTTCTAGTGTTCTTTGGCATTTCGTGGGATTTTTTATCCAGCTAGCTTATTCAGATGTTTGTTCCGGTTGAGCAAATCCTGAATCTGCCCATTTACGACCTTTTTTGGACATCACCTTTGACGCGTCTACCGTCACTTGTGCGGCATATTCGGTCGATACATCAGATGTGTTCCACATGATCTGATACAAGAAGGGATCGATGGGGCTCGAGTCAAATGCACGCTCAAAGTAGCGATGTTGGGCGAGATCCGTGTGTTCGATCAATGATTCCGCCTCTTCAGGTGTAGCGAATCGCATTTGTTGTTGCACTCGCATTACCCGATCACACATCTTCGCGACTACACCTACCCGGAGTACCGAAGGGGAGTTGTGGAGTATGGCAGCACCGCCTCGGCCGAGGAGCACGACGTTGCCTATTTCGGCCAGATCTCTGATCACCTCAGCCGCTGTGTCGATGAAGTGCTGCTCATCGATTTCTTCAGCGCTGGTGTGCGGTGGCTCTTCCATTTCACTGTATGGGCGTGCCAGAAGTTGTTCTATCCCGGGACCAAAATATGGATCACCACCCATGCCGGCCACGGCTGACCTGTGGAGCATACGTTGAATAGCCTGAGCAAACCGATTTGCAAGTGAGGGTACACGGCTTTCCTGATCGGCCAGTGCCGTGACCGTTGAACCGACTTTCTTGGCGATATCAGCCAACATGAGACGATCTACAAAGTCGAGACCCAGTTCTTTGGCAACCATTCGCCCAAGTTCTGGTGCGCCGGCTCCGAGTCGACCTTCGATGGTTATTACTGACAATTTGACCTCCGAGAACCAGATCAGGCTCGGGGGTGAGCCTTTGCATACTCTGAACGAACATGTTTGTCCGTGAGGTGAGTATATATTTGCGTAGTAGCGATACTCGAATGTCCGAGCAATTCCTGGACGTGCCGTAGACTCGCACCGCCGTGCAACAGGTGGGTGGCGAAACTGTGTCGCAGCATGTGTGGTGTGATCTTAGACGAAATTCCGGCTTTAGTGGCAAGTTTATTCAGGCGTAACCAGTATGCCTGCCGAGTTATTCGGCCACCGTTGCGGTTTAGAAACAGGGCATCTTCAGATTGATCTAGATGTTTGACTCGACTTGCGTGCGCTGGACGAGAATATGTGATGTATGCGGCGATTGATTCGACCGCAGCATCGTAGATCGGAATTACTCTATGTTTCGAACCTTTCCCGATTGTGCGGACCGTCCCAGCATCGAGATCGACATCTCGAATGTTTAGTCCCACGAGTTCAGAAACTCTCAGCCCTGTTGCGTACATTAACTCGACCATGGCGGAGTCTCGCGCTTCTTCGGCAGAGTTTACGTTTGCGCTTGCTTCAAGTAGCTGATCGACTTCAGCGATGCTTAGTGCCTTTGGCAACGATTGACCAGCTCTCGGCTGGCGAACATCTGAGAGCGGGTTGTTGTCGATAATCTGTTCTTCTTTCATGAATTTGAAGAACGATTTTGCAGAAGCAATTTTTCGGGATTTGGTCGCGGCCGCGTACCCGCGTTCATCAAGATCACCGAGATACGCACGAATACTGTGGCTTGTAATGCCGCTCCAGCTCGAAACCGCTTGATCGCTACCCTGTAAAAATTCGATCAGGGACGATAAGTCGTTGCGATAGGCGACAAGTGTGTGGCCAGATAACCCACGTTCGACAGCCAAATAATTCGTAAAGCTTTCAAGCTCGGTGAGCACGCGGAAACACGATCCTTGATTAGATCAATAGAAACACGATTGGATCACCACTCTAGTCGAATCGAAAATTTACCGGTGATTTAGCTGCTGTACCGATATCCAGAGATTTTCACCTTGAGATTAGAGTTAGGCTGATCGACTAGTCGAAATTTTGCTGAGAGATTATTTCGGTAGGTTCCGGCCATCCGATTTCAACCAGTCCGCACAATCCAAGTGACTCCCATATAGATATGGGGTCGATGTCCAGAACACTGGCAACAAACGTTGCAATAACAGTGTCATGAGCGACAGTAGCCACTGCCTCATGTGCTTGCCCGATCCATCAATTGCCTATCGCATCACCAAATCGGTCTGGGGGGCTCTTCATACCGATTCTGAACCGTATATGAGTTCGCCTGGTTTGCGTATGCAATCGATTACGAGCGCACGGCTGATGATGAAAGTTTCTTCCCACTAGTGTTCACGAAGATCATGAACGAGAACAACATTCGAAAATCCAGCGACCTCTACAGTTATTTCCGTCGTTTTGGTGGCCTTGAACTTGAGGCTAGTAAATACGGCGCCAACACTACGTTCAACCAGGTAATATCCGAGCGATCGAGAGCATTGTCTACCTCATTGAGTAAATTCTCACTTAGATGGCAGTTTTTCCGGTCCCCAGGCTGGCTCGAAGCGTCTTACGAGCAGTAAATTCACCATAAACAGGAGTGTGGTTGATAAATGTTCCGCAAAAAGTCGTTTGCACATCTCCAACGTGAAACTTAGAATCTTCAATGCCCGTAAACTCGTCCAGACGATCGAAATCTATTTCGTCGCGTCATCATCTAACTACCTGTAATAACAAACCAATATTTCGCCAGTTTTTCGCCACGTTCTATAAGGCTCGAGCTTCCCTACATGCCAATCGCAGCAATAGAAATACCGTTCAATCCCAACATAGTCGTCGGCGGAAGTTTTTCACTTAGCTGGCATGGCTTATTAAGTTTTGTAGGAGTCGCCGCCGCGGTCTACATGGTTGGTAAAGCCGCTGTAAAAGAAAATTTGAATCAGGATCTGGTGTACAACACCGCCATCTTCGGAATCGTCGGTGGGATCGTCGGCGCTCGGTTAGTTCACGTTTTTGACAACTGGGGTATTTACAGTGACGATCCGGGGCGAATAATCGCGATCTGGTCAGGCGGAATTGGACTGTGGGGTGGCATTCTTGGTGGATGGATCGCCGGTGCTATCTACGCCAAATTCGCCAATGCACCGGTCGGTAAGTTAATGGACGTCGCGGCTCCTGCAATGTTCGTTGGCCAGACGATCGGACGACTTGGTGACATTATCAATGGCGAACACTGGTCGCGAGCTCTCGACGCTGGATGGGGTTGGTACTTCACTCACCCGAGCAGCCCAGCGCGCATTGGGGCAGAACGATTTTTTGGAGATCCTGAACGTCCGGTACACCCGACGGTGGTTTACGAGATCATATGGAATATGATCGGGCTGTTCATCATCACGAAGCTCAAGGGAAAACTCAAGCCTGCCGGGGCCATCTGGATGGTTTACATTACGTGGTATTCGGTTGGTCGCTTCTCGATCCAGTACCTGCGGCTCGATGATGTGAAGTTCTGGGGACTCCAAGAAGCACATATCATTGCTCTCATGGTGGTTGCTTTCACGATCCCATACATGATCTTGAAAGTTCGTTGGGCTGATGACGGTTTAGATATCGACCCCGATGTGGACACTCGGGGATCTGCACGGCGAAAGCGTGATCGCCAGCGTGAGCAGGTCAGGAGTTAGATACCGAACGTCTCTATCGTTTGGTGGGTCGAATGTCACGTATACCGAGTTGGTGTCGAGTCTTACCTCGCCAAATTTCGGTTCGTAGTTGATAGATGATGTCGACCGCGCCTGATCCAAGCGGACGATCTCCCAATCCGAATCCGATTGAGTCGATACGCCGCCCGCCCGCGTCAAAGCTGATTTTTAAATGCTTGCCACCTACACCGACCGTGCGCACGTCTAGTGGAATCGCACCGTATGTCACAAGCACGGGCTCCCGGTTGCCTTCTCCGAATGGCTCCATTGATGCAACGAAGTTCCAGGTTGATACAGTCAGGTCTTCCAGGCTCACCTCAGCGTCGGCGTTCAGAATCGGTAGAGTTCGGGTTCCCAGCGCTCCCCAGGCGGCATGCTTACGCAGATCATCTAGTAATTCGGGCAGTAGTTCGTTCTTTATCGAGAATCCGGCAGCACGGGCGTGTCCGCCGAATCGGTCAAATTTATCTGCATGAGTTGACAATGTCGCGTGGAGATCGAGCACGTCGTTGGATCGGCAGGACGCGCGAGCGAATCCATCAACAAGTTGATACGCGATACCAGGCTTGCCGGTGAGTTCGTTTAATCTGCCGGCGAGCGGGCCGAGGAGTCCCATCGGAAACCCATCGCAATTTACTACGACGATTGGATCAGCGGACTCCACATCGAACTGCGTCAGCGCGTGCTCCCATGTCTTTTCACTTAATGAGCGGCGCTTGTTGTTATCCGCATCCAGCCGTTCTGCCAGAACGCGTGCTTCAGATTCATCATCGGTAGAGAGAATTTGAAGACTCGGTTCAGCGTCACCCATTCGGCCTGGAGCGTTCAGCCTTGGGGCGAAGTAAAACGATATGAACTCTGCGGTCGGTCTTCCCGAGGCCCCGGGAGATCTAGAAATATCTAAAAGCGCTCGTAATCCGGGGAGATCTGTCTGCCCCAGTATTCTCAAGCCTTCCCGAACCAAAGTGCGATTTTCTGAGACCAGTGGAACGATGTCCGCAATTGTTCCAAGAGCAGCAAGTGGTAGTAGGTATTCAGGAAAATCGTCGTCATATGCACGAGACAACGCCTGTGCGAGCTTGAAGGCCACACCCGCACCAGAATAGTCGACCGACTGATCAGAGTCCGACTCCCCCAGATGTGGATTCACGATAGCGACAGCATCTGGGCGTTTCGTTTCAATCAAGTGATGATCTGTCACGACTGTGTCAATGCCAATAGATTTGGCGTACTTGATCTCTTCAACGGCCGTTGAGCCGGTATCAACCGTGACGATGAGCGTGACGCCGGCGTCACTAAACGAATCTGCGGCCTGAATTGACAACCCGTGGCCATCGGTTTCGCGATTCGGAATGTACGGAATCGCCTGACCACCCATTGAGCGTATTATTCGCAGCACTATTGCTGTGCCAGTTAGGCCATCGACATCGAAGTCACCAAAAACGCCGATGGTTTCACCGTTTTTTATGGCTCGCCCGATGCGGTCTACAGCCTTGTCCATGTCTGGCAATTTTCCTGGATCCAGGAAATCTTCGAGGCCCGACGAAAAATACTTTGCGACGTCTGAATAGGAACGCACTCCACGGTTCCACAGCAGCCGGGCTGGGAGTGGACCGCTAACGCCGAATCCGAGAAAGCCAAGTTCGAGCCTGAAACCGGGTGGGGGAGGTTCGGATACCTGCCATTCTCGGTCGAGAGTCATTT